>ONAV01000064.1 GCA_900315925.1 uncultured Selenomonadales bacterium
ACCAACGGAGCAGACGCAGGTCATGGCTTCCAGTTTTTCCAGGCACAGGCTGCCGCGTTCTACCGCCGCAATCATGCCCGCGTCCTCGCTGACGGGAATAAAGGCGCCGGACAGGCCGCCCACATAGCTGGACGCCATCAGCCCGCCCTTTTTCACCGCGTCGTTCAGCATGGCAAGGGTTGCCGTAGTACCGGGGCCTCCGCAGCTTTCCAGACCGATTTCTTCTAAAATATGCGCTACCGAGTCGCCTACTGCCGGTGTGGGCGCCAGCGACAGGTCGATGATACCGAACTGCGTGTTCAGCCGTTTCGCCGCTTCCTGGGCCACCAGCTGTCCTACCCGGGTAATTTTGAACGCCGTACGTTTGATTACTTCCGCCACCGCGCCGATATCCTGGCCACGGACGGCTTCCAGCGCGTGTTTTACCACACCGGGTCCGCTGACGCCCACGCTGACTACAGATTCCGGTTCCGTTACGCCATGGAAGGCGCCGGCCATAAAGGGATTATCGTTTACCGCGTTACAGAACACCACCAGCTTCGCACAGCCGATAGCATCATTGGCCGCCGTTTTTTCCGCAGTTTCTTTCACCACGCGGCCCATCTCCGCCACCGCATCCATGTTGATGCCGGCCTTGGTTGAACCGACGTTGACAGAAGAGCAGACCACTTCCGTTGTGGCCAGCGCTTCCGGAATGGAAGCGATCAGGTTCCGGTCGCCTTTGGTATAGCCTTTGTCCACCAGCGCGCTGAAGCCGCCGATAAAGTTTACCCCCACTTCATGGGCTGCTTTGTCCAACGCTTTGGCCAGGGGCACATAATCATTGGTATCACAGCTTTCGCCCACCATGGAGATCGGCGTTACGGAAATACGTTTATTGATGATCGGCACGCCCAGGTCGGATTCAATATCTTCCCCGGTCTGCACCAGCTTTTCTGCTTTTTTCGTAATTTTGTCATAGATTTTATCCGCGCAGACTTTCACATCCGGATGCCCGCAGTCCCGGAGGCTGATGCCCATGGTGATGGTACGCACATCCAGATTGTGGTGCGTGATCATCTGCGTGGTTTCCAACACATCATTAAAAGTTAACACTGACATGACGAACCCTCCGCTTAAATCTGGTGCATGGCAGTAAAGATGTCTTCACTCTGCACGCGAATCTCCAGACCGATTTCTTCCGACAGTCTGTCCAGATGCTCTTTCAATGACTTAATGCTCATTTTGGAATCCGTCATATCCGCAATCAGAACCATGTTAAAGAAGCCGTCCATAATATTCTGGTTGATATTCAGGACGTTGACCTGATTATTGGCAAGTATATTGGTAACTTTGGCAATGATGCCAACCTTGTCCTTTCCTACAACAGTGACTACAATACGCATCGTTCTGCCCCTCTCCTTTGCTCTCCGGCAAATAAAATATAATGCAGGAAACGTAAAGACTTCGTTTCCTGACGGCCTGTCGCCGTAATGTTTATTTTACCACAATTTTAAATATATGGAAACGCTGATTCAACGAGTTTGCATTCGTATCAGCAAAACTATCGTAATTATGTTTCTCGCAATTCACGGGAACAATGGTGTTACTACTGCGCGATCTTGTGATGTTGATAACTTCTGCTGACGCTCTCACAAATAGTGAAAAATCTCTGACGGCGTCTCAATGATCATTTCCGCCTGCTGCTCTTCCAGGAACTTCCGACCCTTAAAGCCCCAGGCCACGCTGATACAGGGAATTCCCGCATTGGCCGCCGCTTCCAGATCTACTTCCGAATCCCCCACATAAATGGCGTCCGAACTGTCGGCCCGCAGATTTTTCATCGCTTCCCAGATCAGATCCGGCGCGGGCTTTTTGGCTACCCCCTGACGCTCCCCGGATACCGAAGCAAAGATGCCCGGAAAATATTCGGGTATCAGTTCCTGCACCGCAAAATCCGGTTTGTTGGAAACTACGCCCAGCGTGTAACCAGCCTTAATCAAACTCTGCAGCATCTCCATGATACCGGGATACGGTCCCGTATGGTCTTTACAATGAACCTTGTAGTAAACGTTAAAGTCCTGCCGGACCTGCTCCAGCGCCGCTTCCACCTGTCCGTCCGGCACAGCCCGCTCTACCAGTTTGCGGGCCCCGTTGCCTACAAAACGGCGGATCTCATCGATCGTACGCTCCGGGAATCCGTTCACGCGCAACGCGTAATTTGTTCCTTCCGCCAGATCCGTCAGCGTATCCAGCAACGTGCCGTCCAAATCAAAAATGATAGCTTTATACTTCATTCCCTTCCTCTTCCTCTGTATCCACGATTCGTGCCAACGCAAGCAACGCGTTTCGTCTATCTTCCACGTCATCCAGTTCCAAACTGTACCCGGTCTTACAAAATCTCCACAGCATCTTCCAGCGCTTTTACATTCCCCGATTTCAGCAGCGCCACCTCTTTGCCCTCCGGCAGATCGGTGAATACGCAGAGACAGGCATCGGAGGGAGCATTGGCTTTCACATACGCCGTGTCAAAGGTCATCAGCTTATCCCCCTTCTTCACTGCCTGCCCATCTTTCACAAATACGGTAAAACCGTTTCCTTTCAGATTGACCGTATCAATGCCGATATGCAGCATGTACTCCCTGCCGTCTTTTGTAGTCAGACCCATGGCGTGCTTTGTTTCAAAAACGAAATTCACCGTGCTGTCCGCAGGTGCGAACACATCGCCGTCAGCAGGCTGCACCATAAAGCCGTCCCCGTTCATCTTCTCTGCAAACGCTTCGTCCGGCGTTTCCGTAATCGAACAAAGCGTTCCGGTAAAGGGACTGGCAAACGTATCTTTCTTTTTTCCAAACAATGAACCAAACATGTTACGACCTCGCTTTCATCGGAACAGATGCGCCAGCAAACTCAATACAATGCTGATGACGATACAGCTTACCCAGGGAAAATAAAAACTGCCATGCCTGCCTTCCACGTGGATATCCCCCGGCAGATTCCCTAAAGGCAGGAACTTGCCGCCAATATGAATGACCACGCCTGCAATGATCAGAACGATCCCCAACTGGATCAGCATCTTCCCCAAACCGCCGGACATTTCATTCTCTCTCCTTTTAGAAAACTTCATGTATTTTTAAAATTTCTGTAGCTATTCTTGCAAAAATATTATAAAATATATGAAAGTAAAAACCAACTGTTTTTTCTTTTTATTTTTGCATCGCCGCATGATCGGACCGATGCGATTTTTCAAAATGTCATTTCAATTTCGAGAGGAGATTTTGTATCATGCCTTATGTAAACATCAAGATTACAAAAGAAGGTAACGTCACTCCGGAACAAAAACGCCAGCTCATTGAAGGCGCTACCAAACTGCTGGCCGATGTGCTTCACAAAAACACAAAGACACTGGTGGTTACCATCGACGAAGTGGATATGGATAACTGGGGCATCGGCGGGGTGCCGGTAACCGAGCTCCGCAAGATTGCAAAAGAAAAAGCAGCGGCGGAAGCCAAAGCAGCCGCAGCCGCAGCGAAAGAAGAAGCCAAGGCCAAAAAGAAAGCGGAAAAAGAAATGGCCAAAGCCGCCAAAGCGGAAGAGAAAGCAAAAAAGGAAGCCGAAAAGGCTGCCGCTAAAGAAGAAGCCAAAGCCAAAAAGGCCGAAGCAAAAGCTTCAGAAGCCGCCGCTAAAGAAGAAGTAAAAGCAAAAAAAGAAACAGCTAAAACTGCAAAGAAAGAAAAGAAAGCCAAGAAAAAATAGCCCTTACAACAAAAAACGCCTGCACGCAGCAGGCGTTTTTTATATAGCCCGTACCCCGTAATATGCTTTGGGTCATCCCAATGACCGAAGTTTTTTCGCAACCCCAGTCATGGCGCGGTACTTTCCACCGTATCTGTACAGGCTGAAGTTCACCTGACAATCCAGTCTTCCACCTTCAAATTTGGAACGCAGTTGTGCTATAATAGTTGAAACAGAAATGTATTGAGACAAATTCTTAATAATCGCGGAGGCGTTATGAAAAAAATCGCATTTTATGGCAAGGGCGGCATCGGCAAGTCCACCACCGCAGCCAACGTCGCGGCAGCGCTCAGCCTGCAGGGCAGACAGGTCTGCCAGATCGGCTGCGACCCCAAGAACGATTCCACCCGTCTGCTGCTGGGTCACATCTGCAGGGAAACGGTGCTGGATAAAGTCCGTACCTCAGACATAGACAGCATAAAAGCAGAGAATATCGTTCACACCGGTTACAACGGCATCACCTGTGTGGAAGCGGGCGGCCCGGAGCCCGGTGTGGGCTGCGCGGGTCGGGGCATCATCGTAGCCCTGCAGCTGCTGGATAAACTGAAAGCCGTCCCGCCTGTGGACGTTACCCTCTACGATGTACTGGGAGACGTAGTCTGCGGCGGTTTCGCCATGCCCATCCGGGAAGGCTACGCAGAAGAAATTTACATCATTTCTTCCGGCGAACTCATGAGTCTGTATGCCGCCAATAACATTGCCAAAGGCATCCGACGGTTTGCCTCCCGCGGATCGGTACGGCTGGCTGGTATCATCGGCAACAGTCGCAACACGCCGGGGGAAAAAGAACTGCTGAAAGTGTTTGCGGAAAAACTGAACACGCATCTTGTTGAATTCGTGCCCCGGGACAGAATTGTAAACGTTGCAGAGAACCGGCGGCAGACGGTGCTGCAGTTTGCACCGGATTGCAGGCAGGCTGACATTTACAAAGAGTTGGCGGAAACGATCTGGAACAATATGGAGCTGACCATTCCCACGCCTCTGGCATTTGAAGAGCTGGAAGAACTGGCGGCGCAGTTTGGTTCGGAAATATAAGTTGAATTCTGAAAATGATACTGCAAAACGCAAACGCGTTTAAAAACACAGATTAAAGCGAAAAATGAAATTCAGGTATAACCAACAAACACATTGAGGGCTAAACCGAAATGACTAACGGGAATAAAACAGAACAAAAAAACAAATTAGCCACCAAATGGCTTTTTACAAAGAATAAATCCTGCAGCTGCACCATGCCCGGCGTATGGCGTGCAGTGAGCTTCTGCGACGGCTGTGCGGTCATCTTCCACAGCCCGTTGGGCTGCGCCCACGTGGCGACGCTGATGGACCTGGGCGCCCAGTACCGCATCATCGGCGATCACCAGAATGAAAATATGGATGCGGTTCCTCTGATTTCCTCCAACCTGCGGGAAAAGGACAGCATCTTCGGCGGCGTAGAAAAACTGCGGGGCTGTATCGCCCACGTCATGAAAACCTGGCAGCCCAAATGCCTGCTCATTGCCACGTCCTGCGTTGCGGGCGTCATCGGGGACGATGTGGAACAGGAAGCGGAAGATGCGGAAGCAGAATACGGTATCCCAGTCCTCTGCGTCCCCTACGGCGGCTTTCTGGGCGGCGAATACTCTGACGGCTATTTTCAGACCGTACGGCTGATTATGGATCGCTTTATACAACCACAGCCGAAAGTACCTGGCCGCGTCCTCCTGTTCGGCGACCAGATGGGACCCTGCGGACAGTACGCCCGGGAAGTAAAACGGCTGCTTGCGTATTTTGAGTTGGACGTGAAATGGCAGTTCCCCGGCTATGTTCCCTTTGCAGAGTGGAGCGAACTGTCCACCGCATCCCTGCTCATTCCGCTGAATTATGCGGGACAGACCCAGGGCGGTCTGGAAAAGACAGCCGCCGCCTGGGCGGAACGGTTTGGCATGCCTTCCATCCGGGACGTGTACCCCGTAGGCTGGCAGAACACCTGCACATGGCTTCGCAAAATTGCGGAATTCGTGAAAGACGAAGCAAAAGGCGAAGACGTGGTCCGGCAGGAAGAAGAACGGCTTAAGGAGTATGTAAAAACCATTTTGCCCGTGACCCAAAACAAAAAAGCGGTGCTGGGCATTGGCCGCGGGCCCCGCTGGTATAACCCAGCAGAAACATTAAACACCATGCAGCGTATGCAGATGGAACTGTCGGCTGTAATCCTGTACGATAAACTGACAGACGAAGAAAAGGATACAGTCATTGACGCTGTAGAAGACTGGAAAAAAACAGCACAGTTGCCGGACGTTCCGCTTATCGCCGATGGCAACTATACAGACTGCCTGAAACAGGCGGACGTACTGCTGACCACAGACGAACTGCCTGGCAATCCGGTGAAGCAGTTCTTCATCCCCATGGTTCCCCTGGCCGGAACTGATGGCGAGTTCATTGTGATGCGCACCATTTACCGGTTACTGTGCCGTTACGGAAACAAAGGAGGAATCGCATATGCGTAAACAGAAACAAAAGCTTTTCTGCCTTTATGCCAGTGTCTTCCCACTACGCAAAGGAGGAACCGCATATGCATGACAACGACTTCAAAACCTCCTGCCACCACATGTCCACCTGCGCCCTCACCGGCGCTTCCGCGTTTTTCGACGCCATCCCCGGCAGCTTCATGCTCATCAACGGTCCTCTCTGGTGTTATTTCTACGCCATGAAATACGTGGAAGATTACGACGCCTCCGCCCTGCGGCGTTTCCATTGCACCCAGCCGGAAGGCAACGCGCTGGTCTACGGAACGGAAAAAGACCTGCTGGCCGGGCTGGATTTTGTAAAAGCAAACTTTACGCCGGAACGGGTCTTCCTCCTCAATAACTGTAGCGTCAGTCTGGTTGGCGATGACATTGCCGGCATTGCGGCCAAAGCAGAACTCCCCTTCCCCGTTTACGCCGCAGATTGCGGCGGCATCGCCGGTGATTTTGCAGAAGGATATGAAATTGCGCTGCTTCGGGTGATTGCAGAAGTGAAGAAGAACGCAGAAGCCAAACGTGATTTGGCTGATGTTTCAGAAGCAAACTCAAAAAATGCTGACGAAGCAAAGGTAAGTGAAAATTTAAATCTCGAAACCATTGACTGCAAACCCTCCGTCAATTTATTAGGTCTTTCCCCTACGTACTTTCGGGGCGAAGAAGACATAAAAGAAATCCGCCGAATTCTGGAAATGGCGGGGTATCATATCAATGCCATTCCCGGCGGCGGTTCTGCCTGGAGTGAAATCATGCAGCTGCCCCAGGCGGATTTGAATTTGGTTTTGCGTGACGAGCTGGCCCTGAAAGCGGCCAAAGAGCTGCAAGCAAAGTTCGGCACGCCTTATCTTTCCGTTGGCATGCCTTACGGAATTGCCGGAACGTTACGCTGGCTGGATGCAATAAATGCAGTACTGCCCGCCAAAAACAGGGAAGCAATACGGCAGGAAGCGGAAACCGTCAACGCGCGGCTGCAGTTCCGCAGCAGCAATATGCAGTCCCTATGGGGACCTCTGTGGTTTGACAACATTCTCATCGCCGCGCCGCCTTCGGAAGCGGCAGGCATCGCCGAAGCAGTCCGGGGCGAATGGGCCGACACAGGCAATCTGGTGATCCATTTTACCCAGGACACAGCGTTACGCCCTCAAGCTGCCACTAAAATCTGCATTGCGGGTAAAGACGACGGGGCCATGAAAGAAACCTTTGAAAACTGGAGTGGCGGTCTGGTAATGGGTTCTTCTCTGGAAGCAAGCCGTCTCGTACGTTTAAAGAAACCCTTCGTGAATTGCAACATCGTGCTGCCCGCCTATCACGAAATCATCGCCACCGACTCGCCCCTTTGCGGCATCCGCGGCGCCGCCCATTTGTTTGAACGAATCTGGAACGCAAAGCTGAGCGGCTGCATGGATGAAGTTAAATCGATACGTTAAGCGTTTCAGGAAATATCGAAATTTAAAAGCACAGAGCTACGCCAATAGCTTTGTGCTTTTTTATGTAAACGCTGATTCTGCTCATAAGCGGTAATGCAAAGAGGGTCTTTTACAAACTCCTTTTGTGTGGAAATAAAAAGTGCCTGCCATTTCTGACAGGCACTGCAGAAGCATATCCAATCTACATTATTATTTTTTAAAATCGTATTATTCTAATTTACCCGTTAGTGTTAAACCGCCGGCATCGCTGCTACAACCTGCAGTGGAACCTTCGTCACTTCGCAGATTTCCGCATCAGTCAGCTTGCCCTGCTTTTTCAGGGTTTTGGCATTTGCAAGAGCATTTTGTTTTTCACCTAAAGCGATGCCCTTCTTCTCTGCATCTTCCTGAATTATGCTCAAATCTATTTCCCAGGTCACGTATCAATTCCTCCATTCTTACAGCACCGCCACACCGAGGGACTTGGCGAGTTTGCGGATATATTCCTCAGAAAGTCTGCTGTACCTCAAGATTTTTGCGAGAGGTTCTCCGTCCCTAAGCATATCTACTGCCATTCTTTCATTCGCTTCAGCAACACCATCCGCAAATGCTTCCTTGCGTTCCTGCTCTTTCATTTTCTCTTCATCATACTCGGTAAGGAACATTTTCTTCACCCCCGCCCTGTGTGCCTCTATCAGCGTTCTGATTACAAAACTGTCCGGCATTTCATCAATCGAAGCGTCCACCGCCGCTTCCAGGTTCTGCATCACACGCTGGTGCTCCCGAACCCTATCCACCAGCCACGCGTACTCACGCAGCGGCTGACAAGTCTCCATCAACGCCCGGTTCTTTCCGTAATTCACATTGAGCATCTTCACCTTGACTTCAATGTCGCCTTCCCCGCCGAACGCGTCGCTGAGTTTCAGTATTTGCTGCTCCGGCTGCTCCTCGGTTCCGTTGTAAAAACAGATACAATGCGGTTTCGGTAAACGTTGAAGCTTTCTGCTGAACTTATAATACCCGCTTGTTGCAGTGAACTTTTCATACAACTGCGTACCATACGTCAGAAAACGCATCGGCATATTGGGATTGAAACTGCTCTGATGCTCCCACAGGTTCATCTCATCCAGTATGATAA
>ONAV01000054.1 GCA_900315925.1 uncultured Selenomonadales bacterium
CTTAAATTTACAAGGTGGTCTTTCAGCTTATAAACGTCTTTCGTCTTTTTATATAAGGCGCAGTCAAGGCAATTGTCGGCATCCGCACTAAAATCGATTTTTTGGAACTGTTCCCAGTCTGCGTCATCCAGTACTACCACGCCAAAGGGTACAACATCTGACCAGGCGAGCTTAAAATCATTATAATGCGGGAATTTGAACAGGCCGGCCGTGCCGTTATACTGGTTTAAAATAACACGGTCTTTTTTCGTTTCAAAAAGATAGCCTAACTGTTTCGCTTCAGGTACCGATATTCTTACTGGGTTGATGAGCGGCCTTGAATACTCTTTCATGAAGATCTGGCAGAGAGGAACATTTACCGTTGGCGTGGCATGTGCCAGACTCGATGCTGCATTTGCCTGTAAGCTATAAAACAAGGAACATAAAACCAATACTGTTGCTAAAACTTTTTTCATGATGTACGCCCTCCCGGTTGCAATTGGCAGCGCCGGGAGTTTTTAGTAAAGGTTGAGTTGGCCCGGCGCTGACGCAATTATCTTTTTTCAAATTATACCGGGTATTTGTGACGTTACAGTGGCGGTTAGGGGAGAGGTTTGGTTCACATTTTTCTTTTCAAAAATCTTTGTTTTGTAAAAAAGTCGCGTGCTATATAATATTAAACTTGTAACCTGTTACGAGGTTGTTACGAGGTTCATATAATCATACAAGAAATTGCCTAACAAGATAGTAAAAGTCCGGTTGACGCCGGGCTTTTGTGTTTCTTCTTTACTTTTTGGGGAGAGTGTAGTAAAATAAACACGAACAAAAGTTCTAAATGAAATATTAATAATGCTTGAAAAGGTGAGTTGACTACAATTTGTAGTCAACTGAAATTGAAATCATCTGATGGTAAACGTTATAATACCGATGTTGCCAATACGGAACAGCTTCTCCGTATCATCCAGTCTATTCCTTCCAAAAAAGCAGAGCCTTTTAAGTTGTGGCTGGCGCAAGTCGGCAGAGAGAGAATTGAAGAAACTATGGATCCGGAACTGATAGCGGAACGCCTGGTTGCGACATATGAGCGGAAAGGATATACCCGGGAGTGGATCAATCAGCGTCTGCAGGCAATCAGTGCCCGTAAGGAACTAACGGATGAATGGAAAGACCGCGGAGTGCGGCAGGGGAAAGAGTATGCGATTTTGAAGTTTTCTCAAAAACGCTCACGTTAATTTGATATCTATAAAGTTTTTGCATTTTGGTGCAAAAACTTTATTTTTCTCTGAATTTTTGCTGTAGTTGGTTTGACTAAAATGGAAATTGATGTTTATTTTATAATTAATTTGCATTATTTCCTGCGGTGTGTTATTATAAAATTACATTAAATTCCAAATTAGGAGGCGCATTATGTATCTGTACCGCAAGGTTTCAGCCTATTTGGAGCACTGGAAGGCAGACAAATACAGAAAACCCCTGATCATTCAGGGGGCGCGTCAGGTTGGCAAGACATATGCTGTGTTGGAATTTGGAAAAATGAATTACGATAATGTGGCGTATTTCAATTTTCAGACCAATACTACATTAGCCGCTACCTTTGAAGAAAACATCAGCCCTTCGTATCTTTTGCCGCTTTTGTCCCATATCAGCGGCCAGACGATTACCAAAGGAAAAACACTGATCGTGTTTGATGAGATCCAGCTTTGCGAACGGGCCGTTACCTCGTTGAAATACTTTTGTGAGGAAGCGCCGGAGTATCATGTGATTGCTGCCGGGAGCCTTCTCGGCGTTGCTGTTAACCGTGAGAAGTTTGCATTTCCGGTCGGCAAGGTAGACCGCTATACCATGTACCCCATGGATATGGAAGAGTTTCTGCTGGCCATGGGAGAAGAGGACCTGGTGAAACAGATTTATGACTGTTACCGGAAAAATGCGCCGATGCCTGCTGCGCTGCACGAGGCTGCCCTGAAGTTGTATCGTCGGTATCTGGCAATCGGAGGCATGCCGGAAGCAGTGGCACGGTATTTGGATACAGAGGATTTTACCCAGGTCAGGCATGTGCTGGAAACCGTTCAGATGGATTACCTGGATGATATGAGCAAGTACCAAGAAAGTGCAAACGAGATTAAGAAGACCCGCCTTGCCTATGGAACCGTGGCGGTACAGCTTTCCAAAAAGAATACCCGCTTCCAGTACAAAATTATCAAAACAGGCGCGCGGGCCGCAGAATATGAGAACGCCATTGAATGGCTGGCTTCCGCTAATCTGATTTTTCGTATCTGGCGGGCAGGGCAGGTTTTGAAACCGCTGGAAAACTATAAAGATATTGATGATTTTAAGATCTATTTGTCGGATATGGGACTCCTTTGTGCCCAGAAGGATATCCGGGCGGAAGATATCTTGTATATGGAAGAAGAGCTGACGGATTTTAAGGGTGGGATGACGGAAAATTATGTTGGAATCCAGTTGATCCGCTCAGGACTCAGGCCGTATTTCTGGAGAAACGAGAAGGGCACGCAGGAGGTTGATTTCATTGTCCCCTTACAGGGCAGGCTGATTCCTGTTGAGGTAAAGAGCGGCAGCCATGTGGGTTCGACCAGTTTACGTGAATATGTAAAACGCTATGCTCCTTTGTATTCCATTCGTGTTTCTGAGAAGAATTTCGGATTTGATAATAACGTAAAGTCTGTTCCGCTATATGCTGTTTTTTGTATTAAGGACACTAATTAAACAACGGAGATGCCATGCTGTATGTTGTAAAATTGCTGTATGCCTGGCTGTTGCCGCCGGGTTTGTTTATACTGTTGCTGCTGATTGCGCATATGCTGTTTGTAAAAACCCGAAGGACGCGGTATTATTTCCTTGCCCTTGCGGTGATGTATTTGCTGAGTATTACCCTGGTGTCTGACCGTCTCCTGCAGCCGCTGGAAAACTATTATGCGCAGCCGGAACTGTCTGCCTTGCGGAATGCTGACGCGATTGTTGTGCTTGGCGGTGGCAGCGTAGGCGGAGTCAAAGATTTTGACGGGGAAGGGCAGGCCGCCGCGGACCCGGCCAACCGTCTTTTGATGGGAATCCGGTTGCACAGGGCTCTTAATTTACCGATTATAGTATCTGGCGGACAGGTGTTTTCGTATACTGGGACGGAAGCCGACATTGAATACCGGTTGTTGAAGAGTGCTGGGATCGGCGAGGCGTTTATACTGAAAGAGGACCGAAGCCGTAATACAGTGGAAAATGCCCGGTATACTAAGCAGCTTTGTGAAAAGATGGGGATGGATAAGGTAATCTTAGTAACTTCCGCCTATCATTTGCCAAGGTCCGTACTGATTTTTGAGCGGGAAGGCGTGCCTGTGATCCCATACCCGACGGATTATAAGACGAATAAAGAAATTGCAATTGATGCGTTTTCTTTTACGCCGTCTGCGGAAGCGGTGCGGACTTCTGCCATTGCCATGAAAGAGTATTTAGGGATACTGGCAGTGAAGCTGGGGGCGCAGTGAGGCTTTTGTTTTCCCTCTTAATCTGTTATACTGACAATATAAGCTCAGTTAACAACCATGGTGAACCGATATGAAAAAAGACCAACTCTATGAAATCCTGCGCTTCGCCATCGTCGGCGGCGCATCCTTTTTGGTGGATTACGCCCTTCTTTACATATGTACTGAATGGTTTGGCATCCACTACCTGTACTCCGCGGCCATCTCCTTTACGGTTTCGGTCGTTGTCAACTACTGGCTCTGCGTGCGGTTTGTATTTACCGGCGCCGGCAGACAGACCGGCCGGCAGGCGGCGCTGTTCATCGGATCCAGCATCGTGGGGCTGGGGATCAACCAGGTCTGCATGTGGCTGTTTGTGGAAAAATTCGGCCTGCATTACATGCTGGCGAAGATCGGGGCTACCTTCATCGTGATGTTCTGGAACTATGTGATGAAACGAAAAGCGGTGCGGGGATAGATTATTTGTACAAAGGTACTTTTGTAAATCATTTTTATATAAACAGGCAGAAACGCGTATCTGTAAACGTACTTTTTGCCTGTAAATATTTTGCATAAATCATTTGGCTTTATGTTGCTTATTCTTCTTAAATATAGTATGATAGTAATATAACATAATATGGAAATTAGTGTATACTATTCTGTATTATAAAGTATAGAAGCGTGCAAAAGTTAAATTTTAATTTAGGAGGGATGGTACATGGATTTACAGCAAGAGTCCTTGAAAATGCATCTGGAGAATCACGGCAAGATGGAGATTCGCTGCAAAGCGCCTCTGAATGACCGGCACGACCTGGCGGTTGCCTATACCCCCGGCGTGGCGGAACCCTGCAAGGAAATCAAAAAAGCCCCGGATATGGCCTTTGAGTACACCTGCCGCGGCAACATGGCCGGTATCTGCACCGACGGTACCCGCGTGCTGGGCCTGGGCGACATCGGCGCTGCTGCTGCCATGCCGGTTATGGAAGGCAAGGCTGTCCTGTTCAAACGGTTCGGCGGCGTAGACGCGATTCCGGTCTGCATCAACGAAAAAGATCCCGACAAGTTCGTAGCCATCGTAAAAGCGTTGGAGACTTCCTTTGCGGCCATCAACCTGGAAGATATTTCTTCCCCCAAATGCTACGACATTGAAGATAAACTGAAAGAAATCATGGATATCCCCGTATTCCACGATGACCAGCACGGCACGGCTATTGCGGCGGTCAGCGCGGTACTGGGCGCCCTGCGTTTTGTTAAGAAAGACCTGAAGACCGCCAAGATCGTTATGAACGGCTGCGGCGCGGCAGGCACGGCCATCGGTCGTCTGCTGGTGGAAATGGGTGCTGAAAACCTCATCATGGCGGGTCGCAACGATACCCTGTATGAAGGCTGCCATTGGGGCAAACCTCTGGACCGCATTCAGGAGATGCTGTGCAAGACCACCAATAAGAATAAGATCAGCGGCAAGCTGAAAGACGTGGCGGTAGGCGCGGACGTGCTCATCGGCGCTTCTTCCCCCGGCGTATTTACGGAAGAAATTATTAAATCCATGGCGCCGGATTCCATCGTATTCTCACTGGCCAACCCGGTTCCGGAAGCCATGTACGACTTTGCCAAAGCGGCAGGCGCACGGGTAGCCGGCACGGGCCGCAGCGACGCTCCCAACCAGGTTAACAACGTGAACGTATTCCCGGGTGTATTCCGCGGCGCCATCGACGTACGTGCCAGAGAGATCAATGAGCAGATGAAGGTGGCGGCGACCTATGCCATCGCCAACCTGATCGACGACAAGGATCTGCGGGAAGATTACGTAGTAGCCGACGCCTTTGACAAACGGGTTGCCCCGGCTGTTGCGGCAGCGGTTGCCAAAGCGGCCATTGAGACCGGCGTTGCCCGGAAGATCATGGATCCGGCAGAGGTTTACAAACATACGGAAGAGTTGCTGGCAGGATATTAATCCGTGGTAAGGAAACTTACCAATTTTAAAGTTTAGTAAAAAATTGGAGGGGCTGTGACTTTTGTCACAGCTCCTTTTATTTCATGCCGTTATTTGTTATAATTAAATATTATAGGAAGTTAGTAACCGGGTGATTATATTTTTTAAATATTTTTTGGAGAGGTGCGAAATGGAGAGTACATTAAAAGCAAAGTATGAAATCTGGATGGAGAAGGCGGTGGCGGATCCGGATCTGAAACCGGAGCTGGAGGCCATGGTCGGTGACGAAGCAAAAATTGAGGACGCGTTTTACAAGGATCTGGAGTTTGGCACGGCGGGCCTTCGGGGTGTCATCGGAGCCGGTACCAACCGCATGAACGTGTATATCGTGGCCCGGGCGTCCCAGGGCCTGAGCAATTATGTGATCAATCACTTCCCGGCGGAAAAGCGCAGTATCGCCATCAGCTACGACAGCCGCATTAAGAGCGATGTATTCGCGAAGATTGCAGCGGAGGTGTTTGCGGCCAACGGGATCAAGGCCTACATTTTTAAAGAGCTGATGCCGGTGCCCTGTGTTTCCTATGCTACCCGGACCTTGCATTGCGCGGCGGGCATTATGGTGACCGCGTCCCACAATCCCTCCAAATATAACGGGTACAAAGTGTACGGGGCCGATGGCTGCCAGATGACCACCGCGGCGGCCAACGAAGTGCTGGGCGAAATTGAAAAGCTGGATCTGTTCGCGGACAGCAAGCGGATCGCTTTTGAAGAGGGGTTGAAAGCCGGCAGCATCGCCTGGATCCCGGACGAGGTGTACACTGCCTTCGTGGAAGAAGTGAAGAAGCAGTCTGTGGTAGGCGATGCGGAAATCAACAAGGACGTGGCCATCGTGTACTCGCCTCTGAACGGGGCGGGCCTGAAGCCGGTGCTGCGGACCTTGAAGGAAACCGGTTACACCAACATTACCGTGGTTAAAGAACAGGAACAGCCCGACGGAAACTTCCCCACCTGCCCCTATCCCAACCCGGAGATTCATGAAGCCATGGCCCTGGGTATGGAGTACGCGGCGAAATACAACGCGGACCTGCTGCTGGCCACGGATCCGGACTCGGACCGGGTGGGCATCGCGGTGAAAGATAAGGAAGGAAACTACCAGCTGCTCACCGGCAACCAGACGGGCATGCTGCTGACGGATTACGTCTGCGCCCGCCGCACGGAGAACGGGACCATGCCTAAGGACCCTGTGGTGATCAAGACCATTGTGACCACGGACATGGTAGAACAGATCGCCAGCCATTACGGTGTGCGTACGGTGAACGTGCTCACCGGTTTCAAATATATCGGCGAGCAGATTGGCTTATTGGAGAAGCAGGGGAAAGCCGATTCCTACATTTTCGGTTTTGAAGAAAGCTACGGGTACCTGAGCGGCTCCTATGTGCGGGACAAGGACGCGGTGGACGCCGCCTTCCTGATCTGCGAAATGTTCTGCTATTACAAGACGAGAGGCATCAGCCTGTTGGACAAGCTGGAGGAACTGAAAGATTTCCAGACCGCCGGCATTACAGAATTTGGTGGTCGCAAGGTGGAAACCCTGCTGGACTACAACACCGGCATCGACGGGCTGCCGAAAGAAAATGTGCTGAAGTTCTTGCTGGAAGGCCACGGTTCTGTTGTAGTACGTCCCTCCGGCACCGAACCGAAGCTGAAGACATATGTGACCGTCAGCGCGAAGGATAAAGCGGCGGCGGAAGTCATTGAAAAGAGAATTGTGGAAGATTTGAAGAAGCGGATCAACGGATAAACAAATTATATTTAGTACGAGGGCAGTCGCTCCGGAGACGGTTGCGGCTGCTTTTTTGTTTGTGATATAATGTTTTCAAAGACATGTATTAGTTTGAATTGGTTTTTTCATTATAAGTGGAGGGGACATATATGGAAAACTTTCAGCAGACTACCTGCCTGCCTTTGCTGCGCAGTAGCTATAACGGCCTGACCAAATCGGAACAGAAGCTGGCGGATTATATATTGAAGAACCCGGCGGATGTGATGCATATGACCATGAGCGAGCTGGCGGATGCTACGTCCAGCGCGGACGCTACGGTGTTCCGTTTCTGCCATAAGCTGGGCTTCAGCGGTTTTCAGGGACTGAAGCAGGCCCTGGCGGGGGACCTCTTTTCCCCGGCGGAGTCCCTGTCCCAGGAAGTGAATGCAGACGACACCCCCCGGGACATTACCCGCAAGGTCTTTCAGGATATGATCGACGCCCTGCAGGAGACCCAGAAGATGCTGGATTACAAGGCGCTGGAGCAGGCCATTGACCTGGTGGCGAAGACGGAGCGGATCGATGCCTACGGCTACGGCGGCAGCGGCAACATCGCCCAGGACATCGCCCACCGGTTTATGCGGTTCGGGCTGGACGTCCATGCCTACAGCGATCCCCATCTGCAGATCGCGTCGGCGTCCCTCTTGAAACCGGAGGATGTGGTGATCGCCATTTCCCACACAGGGGCCAGCATTGATCTGTTGAAAGTGCTGGAGATGGTGCGGTCCCGGGGCAGCAAGATCATTCTGATCACCAGCTATCTGAAATCCCCGGCCACGAAGCTGGCGGATGTGGTGCTGACGGGGCTGGCCCGGGAGACCAGTTACCGAAGCGAGGCCATGGCCTCCCGTCTGGTGCATCTGGCGATTATTGACTGCCTGTATACCGGTGTGATGCAGCGTTGCATGGATGAGTATATTGATAATATGAAGCAGGTGCGGAAAGCCATTGCCGCGCAGAAAATGTGAAAACGGTTTACGGCCGCCGGCATCCTAATATAATAGGAAGAAAATTTTTCGAATTGCACGTAAACGGTGACAATAAAACAGTTCCAAAGAAATTATCTCAAAATTTTACAAAATGTGTTATAAGTGTAAAAACCTCCTTGTTTTCAGCTTGACAGAATAGTCCTTCCCCGTTAGAATGAAGAAAAAGAAATAAATTAGTCAAAATGGAAAACAAAAAAGAAATAAACTATTCAATATGAACAGGGAGGGCTCCTAAATGGGAAAGCTGGGAACTTACATATCGAATCAGATTAAAACGACCAGGAACACGTTCCGGGATCCGATTATTGCAACGGTCTCGGTGGGTATGATCCTGGCCCTTTTTGTCTTTGTGGTGTGGCCGCTGTTGATGGTGGTGAAGCAGAGCTTCACGGACCTGGACGGCAATTTCAGCCTGCAGGCCTACGTCAACATCGTCACCATGAGCGAGACCTATCAGGCGCTGGTGAACACCCTGATGCTGGCGATCATCGTGGGGGTGCTGGCCACTTCGGTGGGTTTCCTCTTCGCCTACTGTTCGTCCCATCTGGCCATCAAAGGCAAAAAGCTCTTCAACCTGATGGCTCTCCTCCCCATGGTATCGCCTCCTTTCTCGGTGGCCCTGTCCATCATCATGCTGTTCGGCAGCCGGGGCCTGGTAACCTACAGTCTCCTGGGCTGGAGCAACACTAACATCTACGGGCTGAAAGGCCTGATCTTCGTACAGACGATTTCCTACTTCCCCATCGCGTTCCTGCTGCTGGCAGGCATGCTGCAGTCCATCGACCCCAGCATTGAAGACGCGGCCCGGGACTTAGGTTCTTCCAAGTGGCGCACTTTCAGTTCGGTAACGATCCCCCTGGTACGGCCCGGCATCGCCAACGCCTTCCTGCTGGTGTTCATCAAATCGGTAGCCGACTTCGCCAACCCCATGGCCATCGGAGGCAACTTCTCCACCCTGGCCACCCAGGTGTACCTGCAGGCCATCGGCAGTTACGACGTGCAGGGCGGCGCGGCGGTAGCGGTAGTGCTGCTGGATATCGCCATCATCCTGTTCATCCTGTCCAAGTACTGGATTGAAAAGAAGACCTACATCACCGTAACCGGCAAGGCCTCCCGGGAACGCACCATGATCGACGACCCCCAGATCGTGGGTCTGGTGGGCGGCTTCTGCTTCCTGGTGACTGCCATCGTGTTGGCCATCTACATCCTGATTCCCATCGCTTCCTTCATTAAGATGTGGGGCGTTGACTACAGCTTCACTACAGCCCATTACAAATACGCGCTGGAAGTTGGCATGGACGCCATCAAGGACACCACCCTGCTGAGCATCATCGCCACGCCCATCGCCGGTATCCTGGGCATGATCATCGCTTACCTGGTGGTACGGAAAAAATTCATCGGCCGGGGCTTCATCAACTTCTCGTCCCTGCTGAGTATCGCGGTACCGGGCACCGTAATCGGTATCGGCTACATCCTGACCTTTAACGAGCCTCCCGTACAGCTTACCGGTACGGCGGCCATCCTTATCGCGGCGTTTGTGATCCGGGCTCTGCCTATCGGCATCCGGGCCGGGGAAAGCAGCCTGCAGCAGATCGACCCCAGTATCGAAGAAGCGGCGGCGGACCTGGGCTCCAACGCCAGCCGGGTATTCACCACGGTGACCCTGCCCCTGATCAAGAGCGCCTTCTTCGGCGGCCTGATCTACTCCTTCATCCGCAGCATGACCAGTATCAGCGCGGTCATCTTCCTGGTGTCCGCCAACTACAGTCTGCTGACGGTCCTGATTCTGGACCAGGTGGAAGACAATCAGTTCGGTGTGGCTTCGGCCTTCTCCACCATCCTGATCCTCATTGTATATGTAGCAATTGTAGTCATTAAGCTGATGCTGAACCGGCTGGGCAGCAACCCGCAGAAAAGTCAGGCATAAGTCAGGCATAAAGAAAACATGAAATAATATTGTGCAGGATAAATTTTCCTGTGCAAGGCGGAGGAGGGAAGGTGTAGCCCAATCTACGACCACCGACGACAACGCAGCACAGGGTAATTCAGACAAGCGAGAAGGAGAATTTGAAAATGGCAAAACAGGCTAGCATCCAGTTAAAAAATCTGACCAAGGAATATGTGACCCATGAAGGCACCGGCACCTTTTTGGCGGTGGACCACATCAACGTGGATATCGCCAGCGGCCAGTTCGTGACCCTGCTGGGACCTTCCGGCTGCGGCAAGACCACGACCCTGCGCATGATCGCGGGCTTTGAAGGCATCAGCGACGGGGAGATCCTCCTGGACGGCGTGCGCATCAACGAGCTGACCCCGGACAAGCGGGATTCCAGCATGGTGTTCCAGAGCTACGCGCTGTTCCCTCATTACGATGTGTATGATAACGTAGGCTACGGCCTGGTAAATAAGAAGATGGACAAGAAGACCATCGAAGAAAAAGTGATGAAGATGCTGGACCTGGTCGGCCTGAAGGGCATGGAACACCGGATGCCCAACCAGCTGTCCGGCGGCCAGCAGCAGCGTGTGGCGTTAGCCCGGGCCCTGGTCATGGAACCGGCGGTGCTGCTCTTTGACGAACCCCTGTCCAACCTGGACGCCAAGCTGCGGGTGTACATGCGTACGGAAATCCGCAAGATCCAGCAGCGCATCGGTATCACCAGCGTGTACGTAACCCATGACCAGAGCGAGGCCATGGCCCTGTCCGACAAGGTCATCATCATGAACGGCGGTAAAATCGAGCAGGTTGGCAGCCCCACGGAAATTTATCAGTATCCGGCCAGCCACTTTGTGGCGGACTTCATCGGCAGCGCCAACTTTGTGCCGGCCAGGGTGAAGAGCGTCAGCAGTCAGGGCACGAAGCTGGAAAGCAAGGCGGGCCCCGGCATGGAAATCGGTACCGCGGTAGTGGAAATGTTCGGCCAGGAATTCACTGCCAAGTGCATTCAGGGCGAGCTGGCTGCCGGCGATACGGTGGAAGTGGTGATTCGTCCGGAGGCCATTGAACTGGCGGATGACGGCGATGTAAAGGCGGAAGTTACAAGCTCCACCTACATGGGCCAGATGCAGGACTATGTAGTGCAGGTGGGAGATCAGGAACTGGTGACCCAGACCTACAATCCCAGCAGCAAGAAAGTATACAATCCCGGCGATACGGTGTATCTGCGCATTCAGCGGGAAAGCTTACACGCCATAAAGAAATAGAGTAAGGTATGGATTGTGAGGGCAGCACCGGGAGCGTTTGAATAAGCGAAGCACTCCCGAAGGGCGCGAGGAATTGTTCATTACGTTGAGCGACGACGGCATCCCGGAAGGGTTCCCAGTCTGACGATATCGAGCAACGCGAACAGAGTGAGCGTGCGCAGTGAGGAAGTGGGAGGCGGGATGCCTCCGTCGCGACCCCGATGCGTTTGCTGAGCGCTATGAAAACGCTTCCGGTGCGGACTCTTGAAGTTATAACTATAATTTAAATTCCGAAAGGGAGGAAAAGGAAAATGAAGTTTACCTGGAAAAAAGCAGCTGCACTGGCAGCCATGGCAGCACTGACCGTTTCGTTTGCCGGCTGCGGCGGCGGAGACAAAAAGGCTGACGACAAGAAAGCAGCGAAAGGCAACGACAAAGAACTGGTTATGTACATGGGTATCGTTGAACAGGCAGCCAAGGTGGTGGCTTCCGAGTTCGAAAAAGATACCGGCATCAAAGTGAAATTCGTGCGTATGTCCGGCGGCGAGACCCTGAGCCGTATCCGCGCGGAAAAGAACAATCCCCAGGCCAGCCTGTGGTACGGCGGCAGCGCCGACAGCTTCATCATGGCGAAAAAGGAAGGCCTGCTGGAAGCTTACAAATCCCCCAATGCAGAAAAGATCAAAGCCGAATTCAAGGATCCGGAAGGATTCTGGACCGGCATTTACCAGGGCTATCTGGGCTTTATTCTGGACGCCCGCTGGTTTGAAGAGCATAAAGCGCAGCCTCCCAAATCCTGGGACGACCTGCTGAAACCGGAATTCAAGGGTCAGATCGTAATGGGCAACCCGGGTTCCGCTTCCACCGGTTACGTGCTGGTTTCCGCAACCGTACAGCGCCTGGGTGAAGAAAAAGGCATGGAATACCTGGCCAAACTGGACAAACAGGTAAAACAGTACACCAAAGCCGGCGCGGCTCCGGCCCGTTCCGCGGCCCTGGGCGAATGCGCCATCGGCATCACCTACCTGCATAACGGCATCCGCCTGATGAAAGAAGGCAACAAGAACGTAGGACTGTCCCTGCCGGAAGAAGGCACTGCTTACGAACTGGGCGCCGTGGCCATGATCAAGAATGCGCCCCAGAAGGAAGCTGCCAAGAAGTTCATCGACTGGTGCTTAACGAAGAAAGCCCAGGAAATCGGACAGAAGAACAATTCCTATCAGTTCCTGACCAATCCGGAAGCCAATCCTCCGAAAGAAGCGCTGGCATTTAAAGACGCGAAACTGTTGAAATACGATTTCCAGTGGTCAGGCGACAACCGTGCCCGCCTGCTGGAAGCATGGAACAAGGCTGTTAAGAAATAATAAAACGGATTGCGCTGCGTGAAACAACGCAGCACATAAGAATGTTGCAAACCCAAAGGCGCATGCGTGTTGCGTGCGCCTTTTTTGAAAAATTACAAAGCGTCGGGCTTACCCCTCCCTCCCCCGAATCGCATCGCCGACTCACGCACAATCCGAATTGCGGTTCTTCGCGACACGCTTCGATGGGGCAAGCCCTTCCGGGGTAAGCCCGGCGCTTTTCTCCACTTGTTCATATAAAGGAGCAAACGAATGCAAAAAGCAAAAATCGGCTTGATCGGTTTGGCTGTTATGGGCGCTAACCTTGCGAGAAACCTGGCGAGTAAAAATGTTCCGGTTCTTGTTTTTAACAGAACTACAGTCAAAACGGATGAGTTTATGAAAAATTTTGGCAGCGATCCCTGTCTGCAGGCGGCGTACAGTCTGGAAGAGCTGGTGCAGAATCTGGAACGGCCCCGGAAGATCATTCTGATGATCCAGGCGGGGGCGCCGGTGGATGCCATGTTGGATACGCTGACTCCGCTGCTGGAGAAGGGCGACATTGTCATTGACGGCGGCAATTCCTATTTTGAGGATACCCGGCGGCGCAGCGCGAAGCTGGCGGAACTGGGGATGGAATTTGTAGGCATGGGTGTCAGCGGCGGCGAAGAAGGGGCTCTTCACGGACCCAGCCTGATGCCGGGCTGCACTGAAAAGGCCTATGTGCAGCTGGAACCCATGCTGCAGGCGATTTCCGCCAAGGCGGGGGAGAGCGGCAAGGAACCCTGCGTCACCTATATCGGAACCGACGGCGCCGGCCATTATGTGAAGATGGTCCACAACGGCATCGAGTATGCGGATATGCAGCTCATCGCTGATGTGTACACCATCATGCGGCAGGTGCTGGGCATGGATCCGGAAGAGATGGCAAAGGTCTGGGACGAATGGAACAAAGGGGAGCTTTCTTCCTATTTGGTTGAGATTACCGCCAACATTTTAAAGAAAAAAGATGGGGAGACCGGCAGGGCCATGGTGGATGTGATCCTGGACGTGGCGAAACAGAAAGGCACCGGCCGTTGGACCAGCATGAGCGCCCTGGAACTGGGTGTGGCCACGCCGACCATTACGGAAGCGGTGTTTGCCCGGAACATGAGCACCTATAAAGAAGAGCGGACTGCGTTGGAAAAGGTGTATGCGGAACTGCCGGAAGTGTTGGAAGCCGCTGCCTGCTGCCGGAAAGAAACCTTTACGGCAGAAGAAAAAGCGCAGCTGCTGGAAGATTTGCGCAACACGTTGTATGCGGCAAAAATCTGCGCTTACGCCCAGGGATTCAACCTGCTGGGGACCGCCAGCGAGACTTACGGCTGGAACCTGCAGATGGATAAGATTTCCAAAATCTGGCGGAACGGCTGCATCATCCGGGCCCGGTTCCTGGATGACGTCAGCGAAAGCTTTGCGAAACAGGCCGGTATGAAGAACCTGCTGTTCAGCGACTTCTTCGCGGAAGCCCTGAAAAAAGCTCGGGCCGGCTGGGGTCGTGTAGTAGCGCTGGCCGCGGAACGGGGTGTGTCCGTAGTGGCGCTGAGCAGTGCGCTGTCCTACTTCGATGCCTACCGCACCGCCAACGGCAACGCCAACGTGCTGCAGGCCCAGCGGGATTACTTTGGCGCCCACACCTATCAGCGCGTGGACAAAGAAGGCACATTCCATACAGAATGGATGGAATAAAAACGTAATACGAACTCAATATTTTACAACAAACGCTGCGACAGGAATGCATATCCGCCTGCGCAGCGTTTTTCATCTTTAGGAGATTTTAATTCAGTTACTTACTTTTTGCAATTAACTCATTGGCTCTCTAAAAAATATTGTATGGAATTTACATTTTGATTAGTGAATTTGATAAAAAAATGCAAATTTAATGATTAAAATGTTGACAGGTGATGTTTTGCGTAGTAATATTAACATTACAAAGGAGGGCGATTATCATGTTATTACAGTTTCTGACCCAAAATTATTCTTCTATCAGGGATGAAATAATCTTAAGTTTACATCCTTCCGCATACAAAGAGCATCCTGAAAACATTATCAATAATGGTAAATATAAAGCATTGGGAATGGTAGCTATTTATGGAGCAAACGCTTCAGGGAAAACAGCATTGTACAAAGCAATGACACTGGCGCTAGTGCTTCTGCGGACTTCCAATGTCAGGCAGATTAATGAAAAACTTCCGGCAGTAACATTTAAATTTGACAAAGTTTCTTCCAAAATGCCAACCAAATTCGAGTTCACTTTTGTTGCTGGAGATGGAAAAAAATATATTTATGGTTATTCTTTTGATACAAATAAAATCCATGAAGAATACCTTTACCGCTATAATAGCACACAGCCGAGCCTGATTTTTGAACGAAACGGCTCAGCATATAAATTTGCAAGAGCAGAGAAAAATCTGCTCAATCCTTTAGTACGTATGAACACGGATAATAAACTGTTTCTGGCAACAGCCACTGCATGGAATGTGGAAAGCACAAAAGTACCTTATAAGTGGCTGTCAGAAGGTATTGATACTTATACCAATGATGAGAATATACCTAATATTTCTCTTAGTCAGTATCGTACAGAACAAAAAGAAAATGTTGAATTTGCCCAGCAATTGTTAAAGCAGGCAGATATCAATATCAGCAATATCCAGGTTGAATCCAAGAAGATTAATATGCCGGTAGGTTTTCCGCTCATTGGCGGTGTCGTTGTGGCCGGGCAGGTTCTCCAACCGCAAGAACAATATCAAATTAAAATTACAACAGATCATATTATAAAAGAAGACAACGGCAAAGAGGAAACGTATAAACTTGCTTTGGGGGAAGAGTCTTTAGGCACACAGCAGCTTTTCTTCCTCGCTCCTTTATTACGCCAAACATTAAAAGGAGGTAAGGTTTTGGTCGTGGATGAAATTGACCGGAGCCTGCATCCATTTATTGTGAAATTCCTGGTTAATTTATTCCGAAATCCTTCAATAAATACAAATGGAGCCCAGCTGATTTTTACTACTCATGAAACCGCTCTGCTTTCCCTCGATACATTCCGCAGGGATCAGATTTACTTTACAGAAAAAGATACGGAATCTGGTGTTACAGATTTGTATTCTCTGGACGAATTTTCTGTCAGAAAAACAGATAATATTGAGAAAGGGTATTTGCTCGGGAGATATGGGGCAATTCCATTCCTGCGTACGGAGGAAATTGTCTGATGACAAGAGTTTTTTCCAAAAAGATTCGGAATACAGTTAAAAGAAAGCAAAAGCCTTTAATTCTGATTATAGCAGAAGGAAAAAACGTGACGGAATCACAATATTTTGAATCATTCCAGAAACAACATTCCGGGTTCAATATCAAAGTGTTGACGCCAGGTAATATCACAGACCCTGCAGGAATGCAAAGAAAAATCCTGCAATACTGGAAAGATAAAGGACTAGATAAAAAACAAGGTGATACCGCTTTTATAGTACTGGATTTAGACTGCAGTTCAGAGAAAGCACAGCGGATAAAGAAACTGGCAGAGTCCAGTACTATAACAAGATTTATCGTATCAAGTCCCTGCTTTGAAGTCTGGTTCCTTCTTCATTTCCGATATTCCACTCACGCTTATACTTCGAGTACTGAAGCAATCAAGGATCTAAAAAAATACATTCCTGACTATGAGAAAAATACAGAAGTAGCGCCAATTATCGCCGGTAATTTGGAAACTGCTATGGAAAATGCAAAAAAGTTAAAGGTTTATTTTGACGGAATAGGTGCAGAATGGCCTTCTGAGAGTTGTAATCCATATACAGATGTACCAGATATTGTTAATGTAATTAATAAAATTGAAGATAGTCTGGGAAATACACATTCACATTAATTTCCGATATAAAATAGCGCCAGTGAATCAAATTGTAACCGACTAAAACTAAAAAGTTGTAATAAAAAAGACTTAAGCAAAACATCGGGAGTGCTTTCGAATTTCCATTAAGTGTTGTCAGGGCAACCCGGAAGGGTCCTAGTCGACGAGGGAAGCCACGCTGAGCGAAGCGATGCGCGGCGTACAGAGGAGTGGGAGGCGGGTTGCCCTGCAATGCGACTCTGAGTTTCGAAGCCACAGGCAAATGAACCCATGAAATAGCAAGCGTTTTCGGTTTTGCGAAGTCTTTTTTATTACTTTCTGATTTTATTGACTTATTCCTGCGCAGCAAGCTATAATAATCTGATAAAACAAAAAATTGTAAATGATTGCAAATCATTGTAAATAATTGTAAATCGTTGCAACAAACAATTCTAAGGAGATCCTTTCGTATGATCACTCGAAGAAAACAAAAAAAGCAGCTGACAGCAGCCATTCTGGCTGCACTGCTGGCCATGCCCGCCTGCGGGCATGCGTTTGTAAAAGCGCCGGAATATGTGTATTACAATGGAAAACCGATTGTAGAAATACAGTTTCTGGTCCAAGGCGAGGAACTTGAAAATCTGGTGGACAAAGCCGGGTATACCCTGAGTCCTTCCCTGATTCAGCCGGTAAAATCCAGTACTGCCTACTGGACGGGGTTACTCGGACCGAACGCGAAAAACGGGCAGCCCTGGCAGGTATTTGTAACAACGGCGGCCGGTGATCAGAACGCTTCCGCGACAACTAAGTCTGTAATCGTGAAAACTGGAAATGGAGAATTAACCCCGGTTAATTTTGTGGCGCAGCAATTGCAGAACGGAAAAAATCTGATCCGGATGACGGAAGAGCTTGCAAAATCAGATAACCCGCCTGCGGGGGATTACGGGTTCAGTCAAATCACCATTGGCCAGTTTTTGGGCGCGGACCGCAAGGGGGCGATAGATGGCTGGTGGGTGGATACGGATACGGTGCTGCCGACCAACGAACAGGCGGCGGATTTTGTGGGTACGTTCCGCCATGAGCTGGGCCATGCCCTGGGCATCAGCAAGAGAGTGAAGATTATCGGAGAATCTGAAGCAACCGGAGAAACTTTATTTAGCTTCAGTCCCGAATTGACCGATAAGAAGTCCTGGAACCTGCGTCTGGTGGACCAGAACCTGAACCCGGCGAAACCGGGGATGGAAATCCTGTCGGCGGCGGGCTTTGCAGAAAAAAAGAAAGCGAACCCCGGCGTAAAGGAAAGCGATTTCTTTATTGTAAACAACCGATTTAAAAAAGAAGATGCTTCCGGAAAAAATGGGAAGGCTTTTTTTCTGGGACCGAATGTAACGGATGCCCTGGCGGGGGCTACGTTCTTCGGCGTTAACGGCGTTCCCGTCAATGGCTGGGAACGCGATACGTTTGAAGGTTCCCATCTGCAGATGCAGGACCTGGGGTATAAAATCGACCGGGAGGCATATTTCGGGCATTCCGTTTACGGGGATGGAACTACCTTTACCAATACCCAGGGCTATTTTGCCCGGAATGAAGCGGGTACGGCTTATATTCAGGGAAAACCCAGCACGGTGCCGCTGGGCATCGGCCTGCACATCTACGGCTCCCGCAATACGGTGACCCAGGCGGCGGATATTTTAACGAACGGCACGGGCGCCACCGGCATCCGGGTGGACGGCATGCAGAACACGGTGATCGTTCCCGAGGCTACGAACATCCATGCGGACGGCCTCCGGGGCAACGGCATCTTGATTGCCTACGGCCGCGACCAGGTGGTGAACCAGGCGGGCACGGTGACTGCCAACGGGCAGGGCGGTACGGGCATCCGGTTTGATTTCGGCTGCAGCACTAATGGCGCGGAAGATGAATACCGGGGTTCCTATATTCGTTACAAGCAAGGAGTGGAAACGGGAACCGGCGCGATTAAAAATCCTAAAAATCTGGGCCTGACGGATATGAATGAGAATGTATATAACGCGGGGGCGGATGAACTGAACGGGCCGCAGGTCAGGGAATACAATCTGACCGGTTCCCTGTCCGGTGCGGAGAACGCAATTTATATCGGCAAAAACGCCTTTGTGCAGAACATTAACATTTTAGAAGGCGCTTCCCTCAGCGGGAACATCACCAGCGACTGGAAACATTTCCATACTGACGGCAGTTATGACGGCGTGGAAATAACGGTAAATGAGCCCACGATTACCTTTGAAGAGTGGATGGCGAAATATCATCCGGGTGAGAATCCCAAGCCCCGGGAGGAAGAACTGGAGAAGAATCCTTCCCTAATAGATAAAATTTTACAATATCATGAAGCCTATTTGACGGATCCGGAAGTTATGGGCAGTTTGAAAACGGTTACAACGCAGGAAGGGGCATTGCGTATCCAGTACAACGGAAAGACCGGGGAGAAAGGCTATGCCTATGACGCCTACATTCCCGATCTGGTGACGAACCTGAATTTTGCGGCGAACCTGGCATATAACGGGAATATCAGCGGTCCGGACAACATGAAACTGAACGTGAAGAGCGGCACGCTGGTCTATACCGGTACCGCGGATGTGGTGGGTGTGACCGTAGCAGAAGACGCTGCGCTGCTGGGCGGCAGTTACAAGGTTCATGATATGAGCAGTATGGTGGCACCGGATTTTGCTTCCAAACTGGACTATACCGACAAAGGCTTTTTCATCAACAGCGGCACGGCAGGGGCACTTACCGGTGACTCTTCCATGATCATTGACGGCAATCTGCTTTCGGACGGCATTCTGCAGGGTGTGGCCGGCGGCAGCGCAGGTACGATCCGGGTAAGCGGGCAGGCCTTTCTCATCAATTCCCAGGTCATCGCGAAAAATTTGCTGCCGGATGAAACAGTCGCCGTAGTACAGGCAGAAGGGGTGTATGGTTCCGTGAAGAACACCCAAAACGCGCCCTATAAGTTTGGTATGCTGGATGAAATCGGCGCGGTGGAAGGGAACACAGCGGTAGTGACCGGTAAAGAGGCCAACAACCTGGGAACCGTCGATGCGGTGCAGGGAGAAACCTACGAAGCCATGATGGAGATGTTTGATAACCTGACGGCAGCAAAGGAGACGAAAGCCAATATTCCCGTGCAGCATTTGGACGACAGCAGCGATGAGGGGGTGCCGGTTACCCTGCGGACTCTGGAACCGGCGGATAACGACATCTGGCTGAAGTTCGGCAAGAACTGGGGGGACATGCGGAACGATACGGATTACCACAGCACTGCGACCCTGTTAGGCTGGGACAAGGCTTACGGCAAAAACTGGCGGGCCGGTGTGTTCGCCGGTTACAGTAAAACCAGTTTTTCCGACAACACCGCCAGCAATGAACTGCGGGATGTGCGGTTCGGACTCTACGGCGGATACAGCAAAGGCAGGAGTGAAGGCCTGGTGTATCTGGACTACGGCTGGCTGCGGAACAAATTGCGCCGTGGCATTACCAATCTGGGTCTGACGGCGGGGGCAGATTACCACAGCCGCGTTCTGGAGTTGGGCGGCGAGTACCTGTACGATCTGCAGGCGGAGAAAAATGTGCCCTGGCATGTGCGTCCCTATGTGAACGCGCAGTTATCAAGATTATGGCAGAACAGCTACAGCGAAGACGGGGCCGGCGTATTCGGACAGGTGGTAGACAGCCAGCACAACAATTACTTCGGCATGGGCGCCGGGGTGGAGCTTAAACGCTATCTGGCGGGGGGCAGCTATGCCATCCGGGCCGGGGTGAAACATGCCTTTGCGGGGGCGGAACCGAAACTGCGATACAGTTACATGGGCAATGCGGCCAACACCTATGACATGCGGAACGTGCAGGACAAAACTCATTTTGTGCTGTCCGTCGGCGGGGAAGCCGAGGTAGCCAAAGGCTGGACGGTAGGCGGCGACGCAACCTTCCAGCGGGGAAGTCACGATAAGGACTGGTCGTGCAGTATTACCGTAAAGAGAATGTGGTAAAGCTGATAAGTAAAAATAGAGTGTGCAGGGATTGAACAAACCATTGTGCGTGTTTGTGTATTTGCGTTGAACGTTGAAAGGGCAACCCGGAAGGGTCCCAGTCGACGAGGGAAGCCACGCTGAGCGAAGCGATGCGCGGCGCACAGAGGAGTGGGAGGCGGGTTGCCCTTTCAACGCGATTCCGAGTTTCGAAGCCACGGGCGCATAAGTCTATGGAATCACAAACACGCACAGGTTTGCGAGACCCTGCAGGCTGCTAAAATTTATTTTGAGGGGAACTATTATATGAACACTCACAGAAAACCAAAAAAGCAGCTGACAGCAGCTATTCTGGCTGCACTGCTGGCCATGCCCGCCTATGGCCATGCGTTTGTAAAAGCGCCGGAATATGTGTATTACAATGGAAAACCGATTGTGGAAATACAGGAACTGACCAAGGGTGAGGAACTTGGGCGTTTTGTGAACAAAGCCGAGTATACATTGGACCCATCTCTGATTGAACCGGTAAAATCCGGTACGGCCTACTGGACGGGGCTGTTGGGGGCGAACGTGAAAAACGGGCAGCCCTGGCAGGTTTTTGTGACCACGCAGGAAGGCGTGCAGAATGCCTATGCGAAAACTTCGTCTCATACGAAGGAAACGGGAGATTTCAGCGATACCAATGTTAATTTTGTAGTACAGCAGCTGCAGGACGGAAAACCGCTGCTGCGGATGCAGGAAGACGCAGATAAACTGCCTCCGGGTGATTATGGATATAGCCTCATCTTAATAGGCCAGTATGTGGGGGCAGCCCGCCAGGGAACGGTGGACGGCTGGTGGGTGGATACCGATACGGTGCTGCCGACCAACGAACAGGCGGCGGATTTTGTGGGGACTATCCGTCATGAGCTGGGGCACGCCCTGGGCATCTATAATGTGGTGGAATATCTGGACGAAAATGGAAATGTCTATGTACCAAAGAACCGTTCAGAGGTAAAGTATTCCAAAGCAACCGGGGAGGAGATGACGCGGTTTAGTTCCGAAGTAACCGATAAGAAGTCCTGGAACCTGCACCTGGTGGATCAGAACATGAACCCGGCGAAACCGGGGATGGAGATCCTGTCGGCGGCGGGATTTGCAGAAAAAAAGAAAGCGAACCCCGGCGTAAAGGAAAGCGATTTCTTTATTGTAAACAACCGATTTAAAAAGGAAGATGCTTCCGGGAAAAACGGGAAAGCTTATTTTGTGGGTCCGCATGTAACGGATGCCCTGGCGGGGGCTACGTTCTTCGGCGTTAACGGCGTTCCCGTCAATGGCTGGGAACGCGATACGTTTGAAGGTTCCCATCTGCAGATTATGGAAGTAGAACTGGCCTTGATGCAGGACCTGGGCTACGATATCGACCGGGAAGCGTACTTTGGCCACTCCGTTTACGGGAACGGGCAAACCCTTACCAACACCCAGGGCTATTTTGCCCGGAATGAAGAGGGCACGGCCTATATTCAGGGAAAACCCAGCACGGTGCCGCTGGGCATCGGTCTGCATATCTACGGATCCAACAATACGGTGACCCAGGCGGCGGATATTTTAACGAACGGCACGGGCGCTACCGGCATCCGGGTGGACGGCATGCAGAACACGGTGGTGATTCCCGAGGCCACGAACATCCATGCGGACGGCCTCCGGGGCAACGGCATCCTGATCGCCTATGGTCGCGACCAGGTGGTGAACCAGGCGGGCACGGTGACTGCCAACGGGCAGGGCGGTACGGGCGTCCGGTTTGATTTCGGCTCCAGTACTAACGGCGCCTTTGATGAATACCGGGGCTCCTATATCCGTTACAAACGGGGTGTGAATGAGGACAACGGCGGGATTATCATGCCGCAAAACCTGGACCTGACGGACATGGATGAGAATGTATATAATGCGGGGGCGGATGAACTGAACGGGCCCCAGGTCAGGGAATTCAATCTGACCGGTTCCCTGTCCGGCGCGGAGAACGCAATCTATATCGGCAAAAACGCCTTTGTGCAGAACATTAACATTTTGGAAGGGGCCTCCATCAGTGGGAACATCACCAGTGACTGGAAGCATTTCAATACCGACGGCAGTTATGACGGGCTCAGGCAGACGCGAAAAGTTCCGGAGTTTGCTGACTGGCTGAAAGAGAAGTATCCGCAGGTCAAACTGGGCGAGTTTCTGGACTGGCCTGCGGCAAGCCAGCAGGAAGTTATTTCTGCCTATCAGAACGATCCGAATGTAAAGACCATTACCCTGATAAAATCACCGCTGCGTATCCAGTATAACGGGAAAACCGGGGAGAACGGCTATGCCTATGACGCCTACATTCCCAATCTGGTGACGAACCTGAATTTTGCGGCGAACCTGGCATACAACGGGAATATCAGCGGTCCGGACAACATGAAACTGAATGTGAAGAGCGGCACGCTGGTCTACGGCGGCAAGGCGGACGTGGTGGGCGTGTATGTGGCCCAGGGCGCCACGCTTTTGGGCGGAAGCTATACGGTTCATGATATGAGCCGTATGGTGGCGCCGGATTTTGCATCCGAATTGAACGAGACGGATAAAGGGTTTTTCATCAACTGCGGCACGGCAGGGGCGCTCAACAGCGAAAGTGCCATGACCATTAACGGCAATCTGCTCTCGGACGGTATCTTGCAGGGTGTGGCCGGTGGCAGTGCCGGCACCATTCAGGTAAGCGGGCTGGCGATGCTGGATAATGCCCAGGTCATCGCGAAAAATTTGCTGCCGGATGAAAAAGTTGCCGTGGTACAGGCAGATGGGGTGTACGGTTCCGTGAAGAATACCCAAAACGCGCCCTACAAGTTTGGTATGCTGGATGAAATCGGTGCGATAGAAGGGAACACGGCAGTAGTGACCGGTAAAGAGGCCAACAACCTGGGAACCGTCGATGCGGTGCAGGGAGAAACCTACGAAGCCATGATGGAGATGTTTGATAACCTGACGGCA
>ONAV01000073.1 GCA_900315925.1 uncultured Selenomonadales bacterium
CGCAGGCTGAACGGGAACGGCTGGAGAACGTCCGGGGTAAGGAAAGCGTGACGCAGGACGGGCAGAAGGTTCTGATTTATGCCAACGCAGGAAATCCTGCCGACCTGCCTCGCGTCGTGGCCAGTGACGCGGAAGGCATCGGTCTGTTCCGCAGTGAGTTCCTGTATCTGGAAAATGATGATTATCCTACGGAAGATCAACAGTTTGAAGCTTATAAAAAGGCGCTGACGGCCATGGAGGGCAAACGTGTTGTCATCCGTACCATGGACATCGGCGCGGATAAGAAAGCTGATTATTTTGATCTGGATCCGGAAGAAAATCCGGCTATGGGACTTCGGGCTATCCGCATCTGCCTCACAAGGCCTGAATTGTTTAAAACCCAGCTGCGGGCTTTGTGCAGGGCTTCCGTGTATGGCAGGCTGGCCATCATGTTTCCCATGATCATTTCAGTGGAAGAGGTAAGGATGGCTAAAGCTCTGCTGGCTGAAGTGATGGCCCAGTTGAAAAAAGAGGGGATTCCCTGTGCGGAGCAAATCGAGACCGGCATCATGATTGAGACTCCTGCGGCGGCACTGGTCAGCGATGCGTTGGCGGAAGAAGTGGACTTTTTCAGCCTGGGTACTAACGATCTGACCCAGTACACCCTGGCCATCGACAGGCAGCAGACCAAACTGGACGCTTTCTTTGATCCTCATCATCCTGCTGTTTTGCGCCTCATTGAGATGACGGCGAAAAATGCTCACAAAGCCGGTATCTGGGTGGGCATCTGCGGAGAGTTGGGGGCTGACCTTTCCCTGACAGAAGCGTTCCTGCGCATGGGAATCGACGAGCTTTCGGTTTCCGCAACCAGCGTACTTCCCCTGCGGGATAAGGTGCGCAGTCTTAATTTAAGGAAACGCTGATTAATTCGTATGCACGCTGACCGGTGCTTTTTGTGACTGACTGCGTCAATGTCCCTCAACGCAGCTACGGCTGCGCCTTCGGACCATTTTCTTGCCAGTCGCAAAAAAACCTCGGTCAGCGCACAAACTCATTTAATCAGCGTCTCCTTAAAATGATAAAAGAAGCGTTTATTACTGTATTGAATATATTACCGAATCGAGGACCTTGCCGACATGAAAGAATTCAATCTCCCTTTGTTTATGAAAGTGAAACCGGATGCCTTAAAAGAGTTGAAAGATAATCTGGATTTGTATTTCCCGGATATTCTCGGAAAGCGGGTTTTGATTTTAACTACGGACGGATTGCTCCAAAGGCTGGAAAAAAAGGTTACCCTCATGCTGTCGCAACTGAAAGAGTACGAAGTGGTTACCGTGGAGTCCAGTTCGTATGATTATGCGGTTTCCATTGCGAAAAAAATCAGCATGGAAGGAATCCGGATGATCATTGGTTTTGGCGGCGGAACTGCCCTTGATACGGCGAAATATGCTGCTTTTGTGGCGAATGTGCCCTACATCGCGATTCCGACGGCGCTCAGTAATGATGGTGTGTGTTCTCCGGTTTCCGTTCTTTTTTCCAAAGGCAACCGGACCCATTCCTTTACCTCGAAAACACCGGACGGGCTTCTGATCGACACAGATATTATCCTGAAGTCGCCCCGGCTGTTGCTGGAAGCCGGCGTGGGTGATATTATCAGCAACTATACCGCTTTATATGACTGGGAACTGGACTGCAAATATAACCACGGACAGCCCAATGACTTTGCGTATATGTTGTCGGAAAGGGCGTTGAATGCCTTGCTGTATTCTGATATAAAATCCTTTACCAGTCAGGAAGGCGTCAAAATGCTGGCCCAGTCGCTTGTGTTGGGAGGCCTTGCCATGCAGATCGCAGGCAGTTCACGCCCCTGCAGCGGTTCAGATCATTTATTCTGCCATGCCCTTGATGAGTTGTTTGACCATGGACTGCCCCATGGTATCGTTGTAGGCATCGGTACGATTGGCGCAGCCTGGCTGCAGAAACGCGAGTACCGGATGCTTTTGGATTTTTTAAAGGCGTATGGAATTGATATTAATCCGAAACGCAGAGGGATTACAGAAGTGATGTTCGTAAAGGCATGGCTTTTTGCCAGGGAAGTCCGCAAAGAAAGGTACACCGTTTTAAATAATATGGAAATGATGCCAAGGCGGATGAGAGAAGACATGTTCAAAGAGCTTTACGCTATGATGTGCAGAATCTGATTGATATCATGAGGTATTTTACGGAGACTTTTGGAAGAGAATTTCAAAAGCTAAAAAAACAACACCGCAAGTGATTCCGGAATCCGTTGCATGATTGGGACTAACCGGAAACCCTGCGGTGCTTTTTTCTGTTACAGCAGTTCCTTCAGTTCTTTCAGCTTTCTGGCAAATTTTTCCAACGTAACCTGTACCGGTTGCGGTGAGTTCAGGTCTACACCGGCCTCTTTTAAAAGATTCAAACTGTAATCGCTGCCGCCTGCATGTAAAAACTTCAGATATTTTTCTACGGCTGAAGCGCTTTGACAGGGGCTCAACGGGTTCCCGGACCCGGCATTGGACGGAGGAACTGTTCGGTGTTTATCTGCCGATTCGTTTAATATGGCTTCGCTGAATGCTGTGGCGGCGCTGTAACCGGTTGCGTATTTATAAACGTAAAAGGGAGTATGGAAATGGGGGATACGGCTCCATTCGCTGCCTAACTCCTTGTCAACGGTTAAGTCAGGCCCATAATAAGTCCGATTGCTTTCCAGCCAGTATTTTTCCAGTTCTTCGGCCTGCAGAGATTCTCCGACAGTGATTTTATCGTGAATGAATTTTTCAAATTCCGCAAATTGTACCTGACGGTATACGGTGGTACGTACCGCCTCGAGGAACTGGTTAAGTAAAAAGATTTTCTGTGTTTTATCTGCCCTGGCAAGGGCATATTCCAAAAGAAGATTTTCGTTGGTTGTGGAAGCGACCTCGGCGCAAAAGATACTGTAGTCGCTTTTTGCATAAGGCTGGGCCTGACTGCTGAAGTAACTGTGAAGAGAGTGACCCAGTTCATGGGCCAGGGTGGAAATACTGTTGTAACGAGGTTGGAAGTTCAACAAAACATAGGGATGAACGCCGTAGACGCCCCAGGAATAAGCGCCGCTTCGTTTTCCTTTATTTTCATATATATCGATCCAACCCTCAGTCATACCTTTCTGCAGCGCTTCAATATAGGCCTTCCCTAACGGCCGCAGCGCATTTTTTACTGTTTCACAGGCTTTGGCAAATGTACAGGAAAAACTTTTTTCTCCTTCCTGGGATAAAGGCACATACAGGTCATAGGGGTGGAATTCATCATACCCCAGAGTTTCTTTTTTCAGTGTAATATACTCATGCAGCGGTTTCAGATTGGCATGAATTGTCTGGATCAGCCCGTTGTAAAGACTGACGGGGATGTTTTCTTCTGCCAGGCTGGCCTCCATGGAATTCTGATAGCCGCGTACTCTGGCATAAAAGTAACGGCTGCGGCAGGTTCCGGTCAGCGTGGCGGCCAGCGTATTCCGATAATGGCGATAGGTGTTCATCAGGCCGAAAAATGAGTTTTTGCGTAAAACGCGGTCATCGCTGGACATGTTCAGCATATAGCAGCCTTCGCTTACAATCGCGTCGTTGTCATTTCGGTCTTTGATGACAGGAAACTCCATGTCGGCAGATACCAGTGCCCGGAAGGCAAGGGCACCGGTTCCGGTAGCCAGCTGACTTTGCGCCAGGATTGCTTCCTGTTCACCAGGCAGTACATGTTCTCGCATTCGTTCCAGGTCTTCCAGGTAAAAACTGTAGTCGGAAAACAAAGGGTCGTTTTTTAACTGTTCCAGTTGCTCTTTCGGGAGCGAAGTAACTTCAGAGTCAATAAAAGAAACTGCGTTGTAAAATGCAGCCAGAATTCCTTCCGCTTTTCCTGAAAGAGCCTGGGCATTTACGTCGCTGTTGTCTGCATCCTGCTGTAGACGGGCGTAGGCGTAAATTTTATCAATTTCCTGCGACATGCGGTCCCGCAACTGTAAGGCCTGTAATAATATGTTGGCGTCTTTCAGGCTGCCTTTGCATTTTTCCAGTTCCGCAATCAGCTCTTTTAGGGCAGTGCAGGCTTTTTCCCATTCTTCCTGTGTAGCATAAATGTCCTGTATCTTCCATTGGAAAGCAGCAGGAATGTCTTTTCTCGCAACCTTGCTTCCGTGAGATGGTGTATTCATAGTACCTCCTCGAATTTTTATTGCATTTTATTCAATTCTTTACTATTATAACACTATGAGTTGAGAATTGAAGTGTTTTTTAGAAGAGGAATCGGTATGCAGGCATTTTTTATTGGAACGAACAGCAAATATATTCATACTGCGCTGGGTATCCGTTATGTGGCGGAATACTGCAGGGAGCAGGGATTTTTATCGGTTCACAGACTGGAAGTTACGGTCAATGAACCGGTGCTTTCGGTTTTGACCCGTATTACGGAACAGATTGAACAGGCCGGGGTTACAAACGACGAACCAATTCTGATCGGCCTGGAAGTACATATATGGAACCGGCGGTTTGTGCTGGAACTGGGCGAATTGCTGCGAAAGGTCTTGCCGGATTGCTTTTTGATGCTGGGAGGTCCCGAGGTCATGTTTCGCCCCGCAGAAACCTTTGCTGCAGTGTCTTTTGTGGATTTTATTGTCTGTGGTGAAGGAGAGGAGGTTGTAGCCGCTTTTTTACAGAGAGTGGCACAGTTTGAACGAACAGAAACGCAGGGAACAGAATCTCCCGCTGTTGTTAAGCAGGTAGCAAGACAGAATATAAGTCATTGGAAGGAATTGATACCGGAAGGTATTGCGTATCGGGATGAATCCGACAGGCTTGCTGTTCCGGATGCGACGCTTGTTGTGGATGACCTGAATAAGCTGCCGTTTCCGTATCCCGACCTGGCAGAGGTAGTAGCGCAGCATAAAATTGTGTATTACGAAGCGTCCCGTGGCTGCCCGTTCCATTGCTCTTACTGTCTGTCCGGCATTTCTCACTCGGTACGGCGTCGGAGTCTGCCCCTGGTGTTGGCGGATATGGACAGGTTTATGCAGGCAGGGGCCGCGTTGGTGAAGTTTGTAGACCGGACCTACAATCTGGATGAAACCTATTATCTTCCCATTATGCAGTACCTTGCTTCGGCAAATACAAAAACCACGTTTCATTTTGAAATAAAAGCGGACATTCTGAGTCCCGCTGCTGTGAGTTTTTTACAGACGGTACCGAAAGGGCGTTTCCAGCTGGAAATCGGCGTACAGAGTACGGATGCGGACGTACTACAGGCTATCGGGAGAAAAGATGACTGGGGCAGATTAAAAGATACAGTTGCAGCATTGCTGAAATCCGGCAATATGCACATCCATATGGATTTAATAGCGGGACTTCCGTTGCAGGATATGAAGAGTTTCGCCCAGTCCTTTGATGATGTATATGGATTACGTCCCCATGCGTTACAGCTTGGCTTTTTAAAGATTCTGTCAGGTACGGAAATGGAAAGAGTTTCTGACCGTCACGGCCTGATTTACATGCCCCAGCCGCCTTATGAAATTTTGGCAACAAAGTATTTGAAATATAAAGAGATGCGCTTTTTAAAAATACTGGAAGAGGTATTTGATCTGACTGCTAACAGTGGCAGGTTTCCTTTTACACTGGCATATCTTTCGGAGCATGCGGGGAGAGGATCGGCGTTTTCCTTTTTCAGGAAGCTGACGGAATGGTACCTGCAGAAAGGGATGGCCGGAATAGGTCATAATGCCTTGGAGACTGCTCAAATGTTGTTTACATATGTCGAAGAACAACAACCGGAGCTGCTGTTTCAAGTACGGGAATTGCTGCGACTGGATGTTTTGCGATACCTGCCTAATTTCAAACCGGAATGGTTGCAATGGCGTACAACCATAAATTACGAAACGGTTTCTGCATTTTGGAAGGATGAGAAACGGGTACGTAACTATATTCCGGATTATGTTTTCAAAAACTGGCGGGAGTTACACAAAAAGTACGCGTTGGAAGAATTTTTGTTTAATCCGTGGACGGGTGAAAAAGATTCTGTATTTGTTTTGGTAAATTATAAAGAAATGTGCTTGACAAGAATTAAAACGAATGCTAATATATAAAAGCCGTCGGTTGACGGCAAGGAACCTTGAGAACTGAATAACGAACCAAATGAATGTGCGGGTCAGTCCCTTTTGGGACAGACCTAACGAAGTCAAAAATTTC
>ONAV01000059.1 GCA_900315925.1 uncultured Selenomonadales bacterium
CGCGAAACTCCTGTTGATATTGATTATACCCAAGTGGAAGAAATTGAATGATAAGGAGGTGTAAGAAACATGGCAAAGAAAGTTGCTAAGGTTGTAAAGTTACAGGTTCCTGGCGGTAAAGCTACTCCGGCACCTCCGGTTGGTCCTGCACTGGGCCAGGCTGGCGTTAACATTATGGCTTTTGTAAAGGACTTTAATGCCCGTACCGCACAGCAGGCCGGTTTGATCATCCCTGTTGAGATTACGGTGTATGAAGATCGTTCCTTTACGTTCATTACCAAGACCCCGCCTGCAGCAGTGTTGCTGAAAAAGGCTGCCGGTCTGGAAAAAGCTTCCGGTGAACCTAATAAGAAGAAAGTTGCTACACTGCCCCGCGCTAAAGCCCGCGAAATTGCGGAAAGCAAGATGGCAGATCTGAATGCAGCTGATGTGGAAGCAGCAACCCGTATGATTGAAGGCACTGCCCGCAGCATGGGCATTGTAATTACTGACTGATCGTCAGTTCAATGAGTGGGAGGCGTAAGCCGTTCGGACCACAAGGAGGAATTTATAATGGCAAAGAAACATGGCAAAAAGTATGTTGATGCGTTAAAACTGATTGACGAAACCAAACTGTATTCGCCGAAAGAAGCAGTTGAACTGGTAACCCGAAGTATGCTGACCAGCAGGTTCGCGGCGCAATGGTGCTGCCTCATGGAACCGGTAAATCCAAAAAGGTTCTGGTATTTGCGGAAGGCGCAAAGGCCGAGGAAGCAAAAGCAGCCGGTGCGGATTATGTTGGCGGAGATGACCTGGTGGCTAAAATTCAGGGCGGCTGGTTTGACTTTGAAGTCTGCGTAGCGACCCCGAACATGATGGGCAAGGTTGGCCGCCTTGGTAAGCTGTTAGGCCCGAAGGGCTTAATGCCGAACCCGAAGGTTGGTACCGTTACCATGGATATCACCAAGGCTCTTAATGAAATCAAAGCCGGTAAAGTGGAATACCGTGCAGACAAAGCCGGTAATGTGCAGGCGATGATTGGTAAGTCTTCCTTCTCGGAAGAAGCTCTTCTGGATAACTATATTGCATTAGTTACTACTTTGATTAAGGTAAAACCGTCCGGAGCAAAAGGTCAGTACATTAAATCTGTTACCTTATCTACTACGATGGGACCTGGCATCAAGATTGATGTCCTCAAAGCAGACAGTGCAAAATAATCCGGGACACAATTTTTAAATCAGAAGATAATCGGGCCACAGACAGCAGGTGCGTAAGCGCAAGTGCAGATTCGCACGCCTGCCGAGGCTGGAGACGTTAAAGATAGACAGGCAAATCTTTCACGACCTCCGGCTGCTTCGGCCGAGAGGTCTTTTTGATTTATAAAACGTAAGTCAAAATCTGAAAGAAGGAGGTGCAACTCATTGAAAACAAAAGCAGAGAAAGAGATCCAGTTAGCTGAGATTAAAAAGCTGTTTGCCGAAGCTAAAGGAGCCGTACTGGTTGACTTCAGCGGTCTGACTGTTGCGGAAGATACGGAACTGCGGCGCAAGGTTCGCGAAGCCGGCGCTTCCTATACCGTTTACAAAAACACTTTAATTGCTCTGGCAGCAAAAGAATACGGCCTGGATGACCTGGCTCCCGTATTGGAGAAAAACACTGCAATTTGTTCTTCTTCACAGGACGCGGTAGCAGCCTGCAAGGTAATGTGTGATTTTGTTAAAGATCATAAAAAGATGCAGCTGAAAGCCGGTGTTGTAGAAGGCAAAGTGATTACTGTTGATGAAGTTAAGGCCGTTGCAGCACTGCCGCCGAAAGAAGTGCTGGTTGCCAAAATGCTGGGCAGCCTGAACGCTCCTATTTCCGGCCTGGTTCGTACACTCAACGGAACCGTCGCCAAGATCGTGTATGCATTGGATGCAGTACGCGAACAAAAAGAAAAGCAATCTGCATAATGCATGGTTGACAAAAATAAAAAAATTAAATTATTAAATTAAATGGAGGAAATTATAATGAATAAAGATCAGATTATTGAAGCGATTGAGAAAATGACCGTATTAGAGCTGGCTGAACTGGTTAAGGCTCTGGAAGAAAAATTTGGCGTATCCGCTGCTGCTCCGGTAGCTGTTGCTGCTGCTGGCGCTGCTCCGGCTGCTGCTGCCGCTGAAGAAGAACAGACCGAATTCGACGTAATCCTGAAAGATGCTGGTCAGGGCAAGATCAACGTTATCAAAGCGGTTCGCGAAATCACCGGCCTGGGCCTGAAAGAAGCTAAAGCTCTGGTTGACGGCGCTCCGAAAGCTGTTAAAGAAAAAGTTTCCAAAGCTGACGCTGATGAAGCCAAAGCAAAACTGGAAGCTGCCGGCGCTACTGTTGAAGTAAAATAATTTAACCGTACGTTATCAGGACCGGTTCCGAAAGGAGCCGGTCTTTTTGTATTGTGTTACCGGATAATTCGGATTCGGGGTTGGATTGCTGAATTCCAGGATAACGGACAGACAAAACGACTCGCAAAATTTATGTTACTATTCCAGTTGCAAAAAAAATATTAAAAGGAGAGTTGACAAATTGTTGACAGTTGTGGTATCATTATTTACCACAATTATGCTTTTTGTGTTTGTGACCAAAATGCAGGCTTGACTACAACGGCCAGATAGTGTAGTGGTTCACATCGGCTATATAACAAGGAGTGAAGACCTACATGTTTAAACCGGTTCAGACAGGTGACAGGACCCGGTATAGCTTTGGCAAAATCAAAGAAGTTTTGCCAATGCCTCATTTGATTGACCTGCAAAGGAAATCCTATGAGTGGTTCATGAGCGATGGATTGAATGAGATTTTCCGTGACATCTCTCCGATTAAGGACTTTAACGGAAATCTGGAGCTTTCTTTCCAAAGCTTTGAAATCGGCGAGCCAAAATATACCATTGAGGAGTGCAAGGAACGGGATGCTTCTTATTCTGCGCCGTTGAATGTCAACGTTCTGTTGTTGTATAAAGATACGGGGGAAATCAAAGAATCCCGTGTGTTTATGGGCGACTTCCCGCTTATGACCCCTACAGGTACTTTCGTTATCAATGGGGCAGAACGTGTCATTGTCAGCCAGCTCGTCCGCTCTCCCGGGGTTTATTATGATAAAATAATGGATCCCAGCGCAATCTTCTTATATGGAACAACGGTTATCCCGAATCGCGGTGCGTGGATTGAATTCGAAACGGATTTGAACCATGTAATCTATGCGCGTGTGGACAGGACACGTAAGGTGCCGGTCACTGTGCTGCTTCGGGCTATGGGTATGGAAACCAATGAAGAAATCCTGGAATTCTTTGGCGATACCCAGATCGAGAACCATACGGAAGATGGGACCGAAATTATTGAAGCCGTGAAGGCAACACTGGAAAAAGACAGCACGACCAATTGTGAAGAAGCGATGATCGAGCTGTATAAAAAGCTTCGTCCCGGTGAACCGCCGGCGTTTGAAAATGCCAAGCAACTGATTGAACAGACTTTCTTTGACAGTAAACGTTACGACCTGGCTTATGTGGGTCGTTATAAGCTGAATAAAAAACTGGGCTGGAGAAACCGACTTCAGGATTGTGTCCTGGCAGAACCGCTGGTTGACAAGGAAACCGGCGAAATCATCATTCCGGAAGGAACCATGATGACTGACGAGATGCTGGATAAAGTGGAAGAAAGCCAGGTTTATAAAGAATACGGACTTTATCAGCTGAAAATCAGAGAATTAAGCGGGAAAGTACTGCGTATCGTCTTTACTTCCGGAATTCCTGAAACCCTCCGCACCATTACCAAAGAAGATATCTTTGCTTCTTTTGGTTATTTGTTGAATGTAATGGACGGACATGGTGAAAAAGATGATATCGACCATCTGGGCAACCGTCGTGTCCGCTGCGTAGGCGAACTTCTGCAGAACCAGTTCCGTATCGGCCTGGCCCGTATGGAACGTGTGGTAAAAGAACGCATGACCATCCAGGACGTGGATGTTGTCACTCCGCAGGCGCTGATCAATATCCGTCCGGTGGTGGCAGCGATTAAGGAATTCTTTGGCAGCAGCCAGCTGTCCCAGTTCATGGATCAGAACAATCCGCTGGCAGAGCTGACGCATAAACGCCGTCTCTCTGCATTGGGACCCGGCGGCCTGTCCCGTGAACGGGCCGGTTATGAAGTCCGTGACGTACATAACTCCCACTACGGACGTATGTGCCCCATTGAGACGCCTGAAGGTCCTAACATCGGCCTGATTGGTTCTCTTTCTACCTTTGCGGTTATTAACCAGTTTGGTTTTATTGAAACACCGTACCGCAAAGTGGATAAGGCGCATAAACGTGTTACCAATGAAATTGAATATCTGACCGCTGACGAGGAAGATAAATATATCGTTGCACAGGCCAACGAACCGTTGGATGACGAAGGTTATTTCCTGGGCGAACGTGTTACGGCCCGCCGTAAGAACGACGTTTTAAGCATCCCCCCGGAACGGGCGGATTATATGGACGTATCGCCAAAGCAGGTAGTATCTATCGCAACGGCCCTGATTCCGTTCCTGGAACACGATGATGCCAACCGTGCGCTCATGGGCGCCAACATGCAGCGTCAGGCGGTACCTCTGCTGGCTCCGCAGGCTCCTGTTGTCGGTACCGGCATGGAATATAAAGTGGCTACTGACTCCGGTAACTGTATACTGGCAAAGCATGCCGGCGAAGTCATCCGGGTAACCGGCGACGAAATCCAGGTTCGTACGGAGAACGGCGATATTGATCATTATGAAGTGCTGAAGTTCAAACGCTCCAACCAGAGTACCTGTGTAAATCAGAAACCGATTGTTTTCAAAGGCGATCATGTAAAGGCTGGCCAGGTACTGGCAGACGGTCCTGCTACTGACAAGGGCGAACTGGCGTTGGGTCATAACGTTATCGTTGCCTATATGCCCTGGGAAGGGTATAACTACGAAGATGCGATCCTGCTTTCCGAAGACCTGGTACGGGACGATACCTATACGTCAATTCATATTGAAGAATATAACTGTGATTCCCGCGACACCAAGCTGGGACCGGAACAAATCACCCGGGACATCCCCAACGTTTCGGAAGCGGCGCGCAAAGACCTGGATGAGCGCGGTATCATCCGGATCGGTGCGGAAGTACGCCCCGGTGATATCCTTGTAGGAAAGGTTACGCCGAAGGGTGAAACCGAGCTGTCTGCGGAAGAACGTCTGGTACGGGCAGTATTTAACGAAAAGGCCCGTGAGGAACGGGACAGTTCGCTGCGTGTGCCCCACGGTGAAACCGGTATTATTGTCAGTGTCAAAGTGTTTACCCGTGAAAACGGTGACGAGCTGCCTCCGGGAGTGAATGAGCAGGTCCGTATCCATATTGCGCAGAAGCGCAAGATCCGTGCCGGTGATAAGATGTCCGGCCGTCACGGTAACAAGGGCGTCGTATCCCGCATTTTACCCAGGGAAGACATGCCGTTCCTGCCCAATGGCGAACCGGTCCAGATCGTTCTGAACCCCTTAGGCGTTCCTTCCCGTATGAATATCGGCCAGATCCTGGAGACTCATTTGGGTTGGGCTGCGCTGGCGTTAGGCATGAAAATCCAGCGGGATGAAGACGGCATTGGGGAGCAGCTGGAAAAAACCGGTTACGACCGTGCCGCATATGGCATGCCGAAACTGACAGATATCGGATACGCCGGCAATGAAAAACTGAGCGCGGTTAAGATGGCGGTTCCTGTATTCGACAGCGCAAATGAAGAAGATCTGCAGAACATGGTGAAGTTGTCCGGTGTAAGTCCTATGGGAAAAACGATCCTGTATGACGGCCGTACCGGCGAACCTTTTGCCAACCCCGTAACCGTGGGCTGCGTTTATATGCTGAAACTGCATCATCTGGTAGACGACAAGATTCATGCCCGTTCTACCGGCCCGTACTCTCTGGTTACCCAGCAGCCGTTGGGCGGCAAGGCCCAGTTCGGCGGACAGCGTTTCGGCGAAATGGAAGTCTGGGCGCTGGAAGCTTATGGCGCGGCGTATACACTGCAGGAAATCCTGACCGTAAAATCTGACGATGTGGTTGGGCGTGTCAAGACCTATGAATCCATCGTCAAAGGGGAAAATATTCCGGAACCCGGTGTTCCCGAATCGTTCAAGGTGCTGGTAAAAGAACTGCAGAGCATCGGACTGGATATCCGTGTGCTGGACGAAGACGGGGAAGATATTTCTCTGCAGGATGAAGAAGAAGAGGCTGTGGAAGTTTCTGCGGAAACCCTGGCTGAACTGCAGGGGGATGCCCCGGTTGTAGTTCCGGACGGTCCAAGAGATTCTGAAGCCTATAATGAAGACGAGCAGTATAATGGTACCGAGCAGGAAGATGACAGCATTGCCGATTTAGGCAATTTAAGCGAAACAACGATGGAAGAACTGTCCAGTTCTGCTGATGAGTTTAATTAAGAAGGGAGCGAGGGGTTCTTGTTAGACGTTAACAATTTTAATTCCATGCGCATTGGGCTGGCTTCTCCGGAACTGATCCGGTCATGGTCGTATGGGGAAGTAAAAAAGCCTGAAACCATCAATTACAGAACACTGAAGCCTGAAACGGACGGATTGTTCTGCGAAAGAATCTTTGGCCCCATCAAAGACTGGGAGTGTCACTGCGGAAAATATAAGAGGATCCGCTACAAGGGGATCGTCTGCGACAAATGCGGCGTTGAAGTGACCCGTTCCAAGGTTCGCCGCGACAGGATGGGACATATTGAATTGGCGGCGCCGGTATCCCACATCTGGTATTTTAAGGGGATTCCCAGCCGTATGGGCCTGATTTTGGATGTATCTCCCCGCAGTCTGGAACGTGTGCTGTATTTCGTAAACTACATTGTACTGGATCCGGGCGATACGCCGTTACAGAAAAAACAGCTTTTAACGGAAGCAGAATACATGAGCAACCGTGCGAAGTACGGAGATGCATTCCGTGCGGAGATGGGAGCCTCTGCTGTCAAAGAGCTGTTGGAAGAAATAGATGTTCCCGCTCTGGTTGCTGAACTCCGGGAAGAACTGAAAGAGGCGACCGGCCAGAAGAAAGTACGTGTTGTACGCCGTCTGGAAGTTGCGGAAGCATTCGAAAAATCCGGCAATAAGCCGTCCTGGATGATTTTGGATGTGGTTCCTGTCATCCCGCCGGACCTGCGTCCTATGGTACAGCTTGATGGCGGACGTTTTGCCACCAGTGATTTGAATGACCTGTATCGCCGTGTCATTAACCGTAACAACCGGTTGAAACGGTTGCTGGAATTGCATGCGCCTGACATCATTGTACGTAATGAAAAACGTATGCTGCAGGAAGCTGTAGACGCCCTGATCGATAACGGCCGCCGCGGCCGTCCCATTGTGGGACCCGGCAACCGGCCTCTGAAATCCCTGTCCGATATGCTGAAAGGCAAGCAGGGACGTTTCCGTCAGAACCTGCTGGGTAAACGCGTCGACTATTCCGGCCGTTCTGTAATCGTGGTAGGCCCCGAAATGAAGATGCATCAGTGCGGTCTGCCGAAAGAAATGGCATTGGAGCTTTTCAAACCTTTCGTTATGAAACGGTTGCAGGATAATGATTCTAATCTGAATATCCGTGCGGCAAAACGCATGGTGGAACGGGCAACTCCGGAAGTCTGGGATGTATTGGAAGAGGTTATCAAAGAACATCCGGTGCTGCTGAACCGTGCACCGACGCTGCACCGTCTGGGTATTCAGGCGTTTGAGCCTGTTCTGACCGAAGGTCGTGCCATCACACTGCACCCGCTGGTATGTACGGCTTATAACGCGGACTTTGACGGTGACCAGATGGCAGTTCATTTGCCGCTGTCCGTTGAGGCGCAGGCAGAAGCCCGCCTGATGATGATGTCTGTGAACAATATTCTGGCTCCGAAGGATGGCAAGCCTGTAGCTGTGCCTACGCAGGATATGGTTCTGGGCGCCTATTACATGACGATTGAACGGCCCGGCGCCAAAGGCGAAGGCAACCGTTACAGCAGTCTCCATGAAGCCCTGATGGCTTACTACCATAAATATCTGGATCTGCAGGCAAAGATCTGGATCCTGATTCCCAACGAAGATATTGTTGATGAGCCGAAAAATGAGGGCATGAGCCTGGTTGAAACGACGATCGGTAATGCGATTTACAATGAAGAACTGCCGAAAGAACTGCGCTTCTTCAGTAAACGCAAAGACGAAGAAACCGGTGAAGAGTTCTGGCATCTGGGTCAGCTGATCACTAAAAAGGAACTGGGCAAACTGGTGGCCAAGGCTCATAAGCTCTATGGCAACCTGGGTACCGCCAACGTACTGGATATCGTAAAGAAAATGGGTTACGACAATGCCTGCAATTCCGGCATTTCCATTGCGGTGTCCGATATTCATGTACCGCAGGGTAAGCAGGAGATTATCCAGAATTCGGAAAAGCAGGTTGACCGGACGGAGGCAATGTACCGCCGCGGCCTGATGACCGATGACGAACGTTATAAGAAAGTTGTAGATATTTGGAATAAAGCGACGGATGATGTGGCGGACCTGTTGAAAGAAGCCAACACGGCGGATAAGTTCAACCCGATTGCCATGATGGCAGATTCCGGCGCCCGCGGCAGTATTGACCAGATCAAACAGCTGGCCGGTATGCGCGGCCTGATGGCGGATCCTTCCGGTCGTATCATTGACCGTCCTGTAAAGTCTAACTTCCGTGAAGGCCTGACCATTTTGGAATACTTTATCTCCAGCCACGGCGCCCGTAAAGGTTTGGCTGATACCGCACTGCGTACGGCGGACTCCGGTTATCTGACCCGTCGTCTGGTCGATGTGGCGCAGGACGTTATCGTACGGGAAGACGACTGCGATATCCATACCTGCAACCTGGTGAAGGAGCGGAACCGTCTGTGTAAAGCAGAGCTTGGCGCCAGCGCGAAGAAGATTCGTGCCAAAGTGCTGGGCCGCATGCTCGCTGCAACCATCATCAATGAAGCGACCGGTGCGCCGATTGCGGAATCTGATACGATTATTACCAATGATGTATATAATCGCCTGATGGATGCGAATGTTACTTCCATCAGTATCTATGCTCCGAATGGCGATGGCAGCGAAGACGCACGGGAAGAAGTTGCAATCAACATACCTGAAGATTTTGCAAACAGCAAAATTAAAGAGATGCTGATGCATCACTATGCCAATAAAGAAGTGTCCGAAGATATTGTCAACGGCAGCGGTGAAGTGCTTGTCGGTGCTGGCGCTACATTAACGGAAGAAGATATTGACCGGATTCTGCAGGATAGAACCGTGAGCGAGATTTCTGTCCGGAACAATGAAATTGACGGAATTGAAATTGAAGCCATCACCGAAAACGGAACGGAAATCGAATCATTGCATGACCGTATCATCGGCCGGACGCTGGCGGAAGATATCAAAGATGCGGAAGGCAATGTGCTGTTCCACATCAATGATTATATTACGGAAGATATGGCAGATCAGATTGCTGTGATGCGCGATAAAGTCAAGATCCGTACGGTACTGACCTGTAAATCCAAATTCGGTGTATGCCGCAAATGCTACGGCCGTAACCTGGCAACAGACCATAATGTTGACGTGGGTGAAGCCGTCGGCACGATTGCCGCGCAGGCTATCGGCGAACCGGGTACCCAACTGACCATGCGTACCTTCCATACGGGCGGCGTTGCCGGTGCGGACGATATTACCCAGGGTCTGCCCCGTGTTGAGGAACTGTTTGAAGCCCGCAAGCCCAAGCATCCTGGCATTCTGGCAGAAAATGCGGGAACGGTTCACATTGTGGAAGAAGCCGGCCAGAAACAGCGCAAGGTCATCATTACAGGGAGTCCTGAAGATGAAGTGGTGGAGCAGACCTACATCATTCCGTACGGCGCCAAGCTTTCTGTTGAGGAAGGCGATACTGTGGAAATTGGCAGCCGTCTGACTGAAGGTTCCCTGAACCCCCACGATATTCTGCGGATTCTGGGACCCCAGGCTACACAGCGGTATATTGTGCAGCAGGTGCTCAGCGTTTATAAATCCCAGGGCGTAGGCATTAACGATAAGCACATCGAAGTTATGGTTCGCCAGATGATGCGCAAGATCCGTATCGATGATGCGGGAGATACTTCCATGCTGCCGGGCGAATATATTGACGTTGGCGAATATAACGAACAGAATGCTGCTGCTGTGGCCGAGGGTAAGGAACCGGCAAAAGGGAAACCCATTTTGCTGGGTATCACCAAAGCGTCTCTGGCTACCGATTCGTTCCTGTCTGCGGCATCCTTCCAGGAAACGACACGCGTTTTGACCGACGCAGCCATTAAGGGCAAGGTTGATCCGCTGCTGGGACTGAAGGAAAACGTTATCATTGGTAAGCTGATTCCGGCCGGTACCGGCATGAGCCGCTATCGCGACATCAAAGTGAAATACCTGAATGATGCCGGCACGGATGAAAACCCGGTGAAATAAGAGAACAGACAGAAATGAAGCAAGAGCGGACAAAGTAAAACTGAATTGCTATGCAATAACCATGGCGTGTAAAAGCGTCATGGTTATTTTTTTGCTTGCAGGCACTTCTGCCATCCTTGATACAATGTGATCCAATGTAAGCCAGTCCAGGCGATTCCCGCAAAATAAGTATAGAGGAGTACAAACATTCTAATACTGGCTAAAAACATAAGAATCCCATCTTTAAAAATACTTGTATGAGGCACATTTAAGTGGTAAAATTAAAAAGTAAACTACAAATCTTGGAAATGATAATTATCCTTAATATTATAAAAAAGACAAAGTGTTAATAATCCGCAAGTCTGACCTTGCGGTGCTTTGTCCTGCAGAACTAAGATACATTTGAGGTGTGTCGGCATGGATAAAAAAGCAGTTGTTTCTTTTACAGTGTTTATGCTGCTTTGCAGTACAAGCCTGGACTCTTTTGCAGCGGTCAAGACGGATCGACAGAATACAAATATGCAGATGATGCCGAGGGAAGTTTATACGGCTATGCAAAGGCTTGCAGATGAGGGAATTGTGAGATTGCCGGCCGGTTGCCGCAGTGTGCGGGATGCTAATTTTGACCGCCATGAGATGACATTGCTGACGTTACAGGCTATGAAACGGATCAGGATGGATGAAAACGGGCTGGTAGACGGCAATCGCAATTACAGGCTGCCGGGATACAGAGAAACTCTTGTATTGAAGGAGAACTTTAACAAGGAACTGAAAGATATGGGGATGGGGCAGGAGTATCTGATGAACGATATTTCTGCTTCTTCGGAAGCGAGCGAGCTAAAGCGTAACGAAAACAGGAAATACAAAGTCAGTGCGGAATTACGCTATAATTATGTTAAACATTCCGGAGATAAACGTTGGGACTGGAATGACAGCCGCCTTCGCGCGCGTGTATTCCTGGAAGCCCGCATCAATGACGACTGGCACGCATTCGCTATGCTGGAAGCAAACAAACACTTCTTAAGTCAGCATGGGAAAGACGACTGGCTGGAAGACAAACGTTTCTATGTCCGCGGTACGACCGGGGATACCAATGTAACCGCCGGATGGTATGGTTATATGATTGGCGAAGGCAATATCTTTGACTCTTCCGTCGGTGGCGCTACTGCTAATTTTGGCGGTCCGGTAAATTTCGAGGTGACAGCGGCAAGAACGAAATCTCACAGCAACATGGTGAGTGCCAATGCTACGATGACAGACCGAGCCGCTACGTATGGCGGCGGGCTGCACCACTTTAGCAACGATAACTGGGGTAATGAAAAACGGCTGATCTGGCATGCATTTTATAATTACCGTGTAGCGAAAGATCTGGGTCTGGGCGCTATGTACATCGGCTCTGATCTGGCTGACCGGGATGGGAAAAAGCACGGATTTGTGGGTACGGTTTCTATTGGCAAGGTGGAATCCTGGAAGCCCGGAACCGACCAGTTGGACTTTAAATATTGTTTGAATGAAAAACTCATTGCAAAATAGGTTCTTAAATTTCGTTTTTAAACAATGTTTCATTGTCCTTTTGAATATTTTATATGCTATAATTTCATTA
>ONAV01000048.1 GCA_900315925.1 uncultured Selenomonadales bacterium
GCGGGGATTCGTAACAGAGCCCGTCTGGTGAACAAGGCGTTTGCCTGGAATAAAGGGTTTAAAGAATATTTTGCGGTAAAGGCTACGCCGAACCCGTATATTTTGCGGATTTTAAAAGAAGAAGGCTGCGGCGCGGACTGCTCGTCCCTGACCGAGCTGCAAATGAGTCATGCCGCGGGACTGACAGGCCGTGACGTGATGTTCAGTTCCAATGAAACCCCTGCGGAGGATATGCAGCTGGCCAAAAAAATGGGCGCGATCATCAATCTGGACGACCTGACCCATGTGGAATTTCTGGAACAGGTGGCGGGCATACCCGAAACCATCTGCTGCCGTTTTAATCCCGGCGGCCATTTTGCCATTGCCAACAGCATTATGGATAACCCCGGCGATTCCAAATACGGTATGACCCGGGAGCAGATGGTGCAGGCATACAAAATGCTGATGCAGAAGGGCGCAAAGCATTTTGGCATCCATGCGTTCCTTGCATCCAATACCGTGACCAATGCGTATTATCCGGAGCTGGCCCGGCAGCTGTTCGCGCTGGCTGTGGAACTGAAGGAAGAAACCGGAGCGGATATCACGTTCATTAATCTGTCCGGCGGCGTGGGTATCTCCTATCATCCGGAACAGGCGGAAAATGACATTCTGGCTATTGGCGAAGGGGTACGCAAGGTTTTTGAAGAGGTGCTTGTGCCTGCCGGCATGGGCAATGTAAGCCTGTTCACGGAAATGGGCCGTTTCATGCTGGCCCCGTTCGGTGCGCTGGTGACCCGTGCGATCCACGAGAAGCATATTTATAAAGAATATATCGGCGTAGACGCCTGCGCGGCAAATCTGATGCGCCCGGCTATGTACGGGTCCTATCATCATATTACCGTTTTAGGAAAAGAAAATGCGGAACTGTCCCACGTTTACGATGTGGTGGGCGGTCTTTGCGAGAACAACGACAAATTTGCCATTGACCGCAAGCTGCCGGAAATTGAAAAAGGCGATTTATTATTTATCCACGATGCCGGAGCTCACGGTTTTTCCATGGGCTATAACTACAACGGCAAGCTGCGCAGCGCGGAATTGCTGCTGCAGGAAAACGGTGAGGTGAAGATGATCCGCCGGGCAGAAGAACCGAAGGATTACTTTGCCACCTTTGATTTCAGCGAAGAGTTTCCGGAACTGAAAACCTATTGAGGAGCTGCCGGTTCCATACGTATGTGCGCAGGACAGCACATGTATGAACAGTGCGGTATTTTTCCGAATCATTTCATCTTAAGTTAAAAAAGAATACGGCTATAAAAAAAGAAAGACCGGACAAAACCGTTCACGATTGCTATTCTATCGACTCATTCGCCTGTGGCTTCGAAACTCGGGGCTTCGCCCCTCAAACAGTCTCGCCACGGTCGGCGAATTTCGTCTCATAGAATCACGCAATCGTTCCCGATGTTTTGTCCGGCCTTCCTTTTTTTGAAAGCCTTGTTCTTTATAACGTTTCTACTTTCTCAGATCGCTGCCCAACGCCCGGACCTCATCGGCTGTTTCCGTTTTTGTCAGGACATAGAGGAAATCTCCCGCGCGGATGATGGTATTCCCTTCCGGCACCAACTGGTCCGGCCCCCGCTTTACGTCTACCAGCAGCGTATGGTCAGGCCAGGGGATATCTTTCACCTTTTTGTTTTCGATGATACTGCCGCTGCTGACCGGCACTTCCACAATATCCCGTTCTTCTTTAACTACGTCCGGATCCGGCGTGCTGTGGCTCTGCAGGTTTTTCAGAAGCAGGGCTTCATAGATAGGCTGACTGCCGCAAAGCTGTGCCACAATATAAGCGATAGCCGACGTGATTCCTAAAATCATAAGATGGGAAAAGCTGCCGGTCATTTCGCTGATTAGTACAGTGCCGGTGATGGGGGCCCGTACCGAAGCCGAAAAAAATGCGGCCATGGCGATTACAATAACATTGGCGGCATGGTTGGCTGCGATCAGGTGAAATGCTAACAGGAAGTGGGCGCAAATGCTGCCCACCAAAGCGCCTAACACGAGCATGGGGAGGAAAAAACCGCCGGGAACACCGGTTCCGTAGCTGATCAGGGTGAACAAAAACTTTCCAATCAATAAGGTCACAAGAAGCTGCACCGGGAAAGTCTTTAACGCCAGTTCGTTGACCAGCAGATTGCCGCCGCCCAGCACCTGAGGAAGGGCAAAACCCAGCAAACCCGCGCAAAGGAGAGAAAAAGCGATTTTATAATACAGGTTTTTAAAAACGGGGAGACCGTAGAACTTGTTTATGTTTAACAGGCCTGTATTAAAAAGGACGCCGCAGAGTCCGGCGATGACCGCGATCGCGACGGCGTAAAGCAGATGGATATGAGGGAAGGGCGGCAGTCCGTAAAAGCTGAAAATAAAACCGCGGCCGAATAACACGCGGGAAACAAAAGTGGCCGTCAGGGCTGCCGTCATTGCCGGCAGCAGTACGACAGCGGAAAAATTGCGATGCAGTTCTTCCAGTGAAAAGATAACGCCAGCCAGAGGCGCGTTAAAGGCAGCGGCCAGTCCTGCGCCGGCGCCGCTGGTAACCAGGTAACGTTCTTCCATGCGTGAACGTCCCCAAAAACGGCTGATGCCCTGCGCCGTCACTGCGCCCAGCTGGATGGAAGGGCCTTCCCGGCCCAGGGACAGACCGGCGCCCAGGCCGATGACGCCCCCTGCCAGCTTGACCCATAAAACGCGGAACCAGTTCATGCGCATAAAACCGAGAATAACGCCTTTGACCTGGGGAATACCCGAGCCGCCTGCCATAGGTTCGTAGATTGTCAGCTTGTAGAGAACTGCGCCGATGACAAGCAGAGCAGCGAACCAGCCTGCCGTATACAGATCCGGCAGCTGCGTCAGCTGTTCGTACAGATCTGTGCGCCATTCCTCGGCCTTAGTCAGCAGAAACCGGAACAGACTGATGACAAGGCCGGAAAAGATGCCGACAATGATGCCTTCCCAGAACAGTTTAAACTGAAAGCTGTGCCAGTGGTTCAACGAACGGTATGTGTTTACAATTTGCGAACGGGTAGCAGCATCCGGAGAATTTTGCTTTTTGCTTTGCGAATGTGTCAGTTGCATAAAAAGAAATACCTGCCCATATATAATCTAACTAATTATACCACTCCTGTTTTACAGGGCAATAAGAAATGGCTCATATCAAAGCGATATGAGCCAAAATTTTCCATAACCGGGAATGACCGGCTGAAATTTCAGAAAGGGTTCGGTTCCGGTTGACCAAAGGTTCCTTAATGCGCGGCAGAAGGCTTTCCGGAGATTGTATTCACATTGCCCTGCAGTTCCTCATCAAAGCGGGGATTCAGGTAATTCACATACAGCCAGGCCAGGATGCTGCCGGAAATATTGTGCCAGCTGCTGAAGATGGCGCCCGGAACCGCAGCGGCTGCCAGGGCGGGGAAGTGGGTCTTCGCCAGTCCTGCGGCCAGCCCGGAGTTCTGCATGCCGACTTCGATGGACAGGGCCACGCATTTTTTCCAGCTCATGCCGGAGATGCGGCCAATGGCAAAGCCCAGGGCGCTGCCTAACAGATTATGCAGCACTACCACGGCCATGATGGTAGCGGAAGAAGCCAGGATGGCATCCCGGCTTGCACCGGCCAGACCTGCGATTAACAGGGAAATGCAGAGGCAGGACAGAGCCGGCAGATAGGCTTTTGCTTTTTCGCACCAGTCCGGGAAACAGTGACGCAACGCTACACCGAAGCCAATGGGGATAATAACGATTTGTACAATGCTCCAGAACATGGCAATCGGGCTGAAGTCGATGCGCTGCCCGATGATCATGTAAGTGAGCAAGGGGGTCATAATGGGGGAAAGCAGGGTGGATACCGTTGTCATGGTTACCGAAAGGGCCAGGTCGCCCTTGCTGATAAAGGTAATTACATTGGAAGCGGTACCTCCCGGACAGGTACCTACCAGTACCACGCCGACCGTAAGGGCCGGGTCCAGGTTAAAAGCCCGGGAAAGGGCGTAGGCGAGAAAGGGCATGATGGCATACTGGGCCACCGCACCCAGCAATACATCCCGGGGTCTCTGCAGGATCAGCTTGAAATCCTTCAGTTCCATCGTGGTACCCATACCGAACATGATGATGCCCAACATCATGCTCAGGAGCGAGAAGCCGGCAAGTTTTCCCAGTACCCAGGTAAACGCCGGCGGACAGGTCATACCTCCGATAAAGAACAGGATGATAACCAGACCAAAATACTTGCCAATCAGCTCACATAATTTTTTCATACTTTTTTCCTCCTTCTGCCAGTGATCTTTTGGAAGAAGCCCATAACCCGGTCCGCTGTTGCAGACGTTTGTACAGGTTCTTCCCGGCGTTGACGGAGAACGGTATAAAAAAGCGCATCCGGACAGATGCGCAGTGCTTTATACCTGTTGCGTCTCGTCCCGGTCATTTCAGATCCAAGCGATGTATGACATTTTCGGAACAGCGGCTCAGGATGTCCCGGTAAAGCTCCTGCGAACAGGATGCCTTCCGACCCGGCTTCGTTCCACAGAGATAGTAGCAGAAAATGTTCCGCAATGCAAGTAAAATTTTTCAATGAGACACTTGTTGTAAAAATTGAGGCTGAAACAGGTCATGGTGTAATGAAACCATGACTTTTTTGTGACAGGGACTGCTTTCGAAGCATCCGAAACAGAAAGGATATCTGCGGAAATGAAATAACAAATGATAATGGAATGGGTACAGGCTTTTTTCAAATGCCGTTGTTTATGCTATAATTATTATAAAAAAGTTTCACGTGACGTTTTGCTTCGGGAAAGGCGGAAGCAGCAGGATATGAACCTTACAATTGCGAAAGATACGCGGACGGAGCAGATTATATCGAAAAGCCGGTTTATCTGTTCGCTGAAAAAAGTAAAAACGGAAGACGAGGCGCAGGAATTTATTAAAGCCGTGAAGAAAGAGTTCTGGGACGCAACGCATAATTGCAGCGCGTATGTAATTGACGAACAGCACCAGCGCTCCAGTGACGACGGCGAACCATCCGGTACGGCGGGCATGCCGATGCTCGGTGTGCTGCGCAAACAGAACCTGCAGCAGGTAGCTGCCGTTGTAACACGCTATTTCGGCGGCATCAAGCTCGGCGCCGGAGGACTGGTGCGGGCCTATGCGGGCAGTGTTTCCCGGGCGGTGGAGGAAGCGGGGCTTGCACAAAAAGTCAGGATGGGCCTGTATGTTTTTTCCTGTGAGCCGGGAGAGGCCGGAAAGATTACCAACCTGCTGTACCAGCAACAGATGTTTACCCTGACGGATGCCGACTATGGAACCCGGGTGAATTTTACGCTGCGTATGCCGGACGCGTTGAAAGGACAGGCTGAAGCCTGGCTGACTGATGCGTTGCAGAGACAGACGGAACTGACGGAAGCCGGCTGGGAATTCGAAGAGGTTCCCGTTAAAGAATGAGAGAAGAGAGTGGCAGGAGATCAACTATGCGGGCTGATTTACATATTCACACGACGGCATCTGACGGAACATGGGATCCGGCACAGGTGGTGGAAGCTGTCTGCACGGCAGGGATTGGCGTTTTCGCTATATCCGATCACGACAGTGTGGCCAATGTGGAGGAAACAAAGCTGCTGGCAGCCCAGGCCGGACTGTGCTTTCTTCCCGGTGTAGAACTGAATTCTACCAAAGACGGGCATAATTATCATATTCTGGGCTATGGAATCGACAGTCATAATACGGCGTTGTTGGAACTTTGCCGGCATAACCAGAGGCTGCTGGAGCAAAAGGATGTTGACAGTGTGCGGAACCTGATTGAAAGAGGATGGCCGCTGTCCATGGAAGAATTTGCTTCCTATTCATATGATCCGCATCGGGGCGGATGGAAGGCGCTGGCGTATTTGCAGGATAAGGGCCTGTGCACAGATGTAAATGATTTTTTCCGGCGCATCTTTACGGCGGAAAACGATCTGGGCTTTCCGGATTTTCCTGCGATTGCAGAAGTGGTTTCGGTCATCCATCAGTCGGGCGGTGTTGCAATCTGCGCGCATCTGGCCAGTGATTTTCACGGCGCCGGCATGCAGGAATACCTGCCCCGGCTGGTGGATGAAGAACTGGACGGATTTGAATGTTATCACTCCGGCCACCGTGCAGAGGACAGCCGGCTGCTGGCTCACTTCTGCCGTCGCCATAAACTGTACATTTCCGGCGGAAGCGACTGCCACGGAAGCTTTGTTCCGTCCCGGCATCTGGGGATTCCGGAAATAGACACGGGCATGCTGTATTTGCCAATGTTACAACAATGAAAAAAGCGCGAGGTTTCGCGCTTTTTTACTTTGCGGACAGATTTTTCCAGCCTTTGGAAAAATAGAAAAGCAACACGGCGTAATAGGTGAAGGCGCCGGCCGTAGTCCGGGATGCCAGCCAGGATGGAAAGACCAGAAAAGCAAGGATGAGGAACAGTACGCTGAAAGCGATACCAAAGACAGATGTGAGTGAAAAATCTTTTTCGATAAAAGCTCTGCGGATGCGTATGACAGAAAAGAGACTGTTCCGGGAAGCAAAGATACCGAAAAAGAAACCGCTGACGATATATAGCGCCGTATTCACAATTTGACTGAACGTTGCGCCGTTAAAACCCGATTCCATGAAAATTCCTCCGGAAGTTCTGAAAGATTCTTCAAAAAATTGCTGTGCCGGAACACAGTTGTGTTACAATTATATTATATAATGGTTTTACATGTAAACTGAAAAAAGGAAAGCAGGTGCATACGATGGCAGAGGCAGCCCTTCAGGGGATAAAGGTCGTTGATTTTTCACAGTGGCTGCCGGGACAGTATTGCGGCATGGTACTGGCGGACTACGGCGCTGATGTAATCAAGGTGGAAGGCGTGACGGGGGATCCCAACCGTAACTTTGCTCCACGGCTGGCGCCCGGCATGAGCAGCTGGAACCTTGCGCTGAACCGGAATAAACGGGGCATCACGGTCAATTTAAAAACGGAGGAAGGAAAAGAAATACTGAAACGCCTGCTGAAGGATGCGGATGTGTTTCTGGAAGGGTTCCGTCCCGGTTATTTGCAGTCCAAGGGATTAGGCTATGAGGATGTGAAGCAGGTAAATCCCCGTTTGGTTTACTGTTCCATAACCGGCTTCGGACAGGATAGCAAATATAAGCAGCAGCCTGCCCACGATTTGAATATCATCGGGCTTTCCGGCATGTGTTTTTTAAACGACTGCGGAAAGGTAGCCATCAGCGAGGTACAGGTGTCGGCCATCGGCAGCGCCCTGAATGCCGCAGCAGCCATTTCCATGGCGTTGCTGGCGAGAGAACGGACGGGAAAAGGGCAGCGCATTGACGTGAGCCTGTACAACACGGCGCTGAGCATGCAGATTGTTTCCCTGTCCAGCATTATGGGATGCAGGGTGACGGGGGATACGCCCTTTGGCCGCTGCGCTCATTATTATGATGTGTATGCCACGAAAGACGGGAAGTATGTCAGCGTAGGAACCATTGAACCGAAGTTCTGGCAAAAATTCTGTGATATGATCGGTTTGCCGGAGTTGAAGGACCGGCAGCATGATTTTGCCCACGAAGAGGAGATTACGCAGATCATAAGCGAAAAACTGAAAACGAAAACCCGGGACGAATGGGTGGCGCTTGCGGAAAACGGGTCTTTCTGCATCACGCCGGTCAACAGTCCGGACGAGGTACTGGAAAGCGATATGACTGCAGCGTCGGGCATGCTGGAAACACGGACGGAGGATGTAGGTACCGTTACCTATCTGCATTCCGCGATGAAAATGTCCGATACCCCCGGTAATATACGGTTCCGCGCGCCGTACGCAGGGGAGCATAACCGTGAAGTGTTATGCGCGTTGGGATACACAGAAGAAGAAATCGCTGCATTTAAGGCCAAAGGAATCGTTTGAGCGTTGTTTCGTTGTGCCGGTCACAGATAATGACAGATTCGTTTGACAGGCGTGTTGGAAAAAAGTAAGGAGTTTCACGTGAAACATTTTTTTAAAATCATCGTTACGATTCTGTGCTTTTGTACGTTTGGCTTTTCCGGCCGGCCGGCAGAAGCCGGAATGATCAGCGAGAAACAGGAAATAGAAATGGGCAGGGCGACTGCCAGACAGATTGAAGCCCGTTACGGAGTCCTCAATGATCCTCAGATCACTGACAGGGTAAATCGTATCGGACAGAGCCTGGTAGATGTCTGCGGCCGTAAAAACCTGACCTACACATTCAAGGTGCTGAACACGGAAGACGTGAATGCGCTGGCCTGTCCGGGCGGTTTTATTTATGTGTTCAAGGGCCTGGTGGACTACATGCCTTCCGATGCGGAACTGGCAGGCGTGCTGGGGCACGAGATCGGGCATGTGGTAAAACGCCACACCGTTCACCAGCTTGAGAAAAATATGTGGACCCAGCTGGCTGCCATCCTGGCGGGGGTCGCTTCCGGGAACGGCGATGTACTGGCTATGGGCATGGTGGTCGGCGACGCGCTGGCTGCCGGGTACAGCAGGGCGGACGAAAGCGCGGCAGACCGGGAAGGCTTTGCCTATACAGTAAAAGCCGGCTACAGTCCGTATGCTATGCTGGTGACCATGCATAAGCTGCAGGAACTGGCCGCCGAATACGGGAACCCGGGCTGGGGAATTTTTGACAGCCACCCCGACCCGGCGCAGCGTATACGGAATATGTATAAATTGATGGATCCCCTGAAGATAACTCCGTCGCCGGTATTGGGAACGGACGGTATCGCCAGTGTAAAAGAAACCTTTGGCAATTCCAAAGAAGTATGGAGCTTTGACATAGCGGCGGCGGCCGGCGGCAATAAACCCATGTACCGGGCGGAGCTGCTGGCAGGCTCCCTGTACCAGGTCCGGCAAAAAGATAAAATTGAGCCGTCTCATTTTATTGTGTTTGAGTCGAACGATAAGGCTGAGATTTATTATGAAGACATTCAGCTGTACACAGTTTATAAGCAGGACGCGGCGGGCTTTGCCGGGATTGGCGCCTGTGCGGCAGACTGTGTGGAGCGGTTCCGGGAATGGGCGGAAAAAGTGAATCGGGCGAAATCGGTTGCAAAACAGTAAGATTTTGTATAAAATTTAAATTATAGAAGAAATCCTGTTACGAAACATCCCCGGGATATTCGTAACCCTGGATCGGATTAATGAAAAGAGAGGTGCGGCAATGAAGACAAAATCCTGGAAAAAAAGAATCGGATCGATAGTGTTATGCGGCATGATAGGAACTTGTCTGCATACTGCGATGCAGCCCCTTCCGGCGGCCCATGCGGCTAATATCGGAGGCATTTTAGGAACAGTTATCCAGGGCGCGGCGGCAACGCAGCAGGTTAATGAGGTAATTAAGTATTATGAGTCGGAAGAAGGACGCCGGAAGTTGTTTGAAGGATATAAAGAAAAATACGGCGTTTCCGAGAATTATTACCGCCAACAGCAGCTGGATGAAATGATGCCCCGTCTGACCAAAGGGATTGCGGCTGTGGATCCTTCCATCCATCAAAAGCCTTACCTGTATTTTGTGAATAAACAGAAAAGCTTTAACGCGTTTTGCAGTATGGGCCATGTCATGAGCGTCAACGAAGGGCTGTACAGCCTGACGGATAATCCGGACGAAGTGGCCGTAGTGCTGGCTCATGAAATGGGGCACGGGCAGAAGAATCATGTGGCGTCCGGCATGCGTAAAAAGCTGAATGTGGCCATAGCGGCCGGCGTGCTGGGGTCAGCGGTGGGCGGCTCGGCCCTGACGAACCTGGCCATGAATATCGCGGTCAATCAGATCGATACGGTGGCAATCACGAAAAGCGCCGAATGGGAAGCCGATAATCTGGCCTTTGACTACGTGATCAATGCCGGCTATAATCCGGGGGCTGCCGCTGCAATCTGGCAGCGCGTCGAAGAAAAATACGGAAAATCCAAGAGCAGCTTTGCCGGCGAAATTTTCTCGCCCAGCGATCATCCCACCCACCAGCAGCGTCGTGAGAATTATGTGAAGAAACTGTTTGAATACAGCGGCAAACACGTAACTGCCGAAAAGGGCGTAGTCAAAGTCAATGGAAAAGCGCTGGTAAAACCGGCCGCGGCAGGAGATCAGAGCGGGGCAGAGCGCTCGTACTTCGTGCTGGGTAATCTGGCGGCAGCGTACCATAACGGGCATAACAAATCCAATGCCTACGCTTCCGGTAACACGCTGATGCTGGGGCAGCAGCCTATTATGGCCTGCCACGCGGGGGATCCTTCCGCTTCGGAACTGGCTGATTTGCTGAATCGCATAAAATAACATTTTAAAAGGGAACATAATACATTTTAAGGAGGGGACATAATGGAAAACAAACTGTGGAATGCATTGCAGACGTTTAAATCCGAGGGGTACGAATGGGTGGAACTTTCTCATTCCCTCAACAATGACAGCCCGTTCTGGAGCGGCATACCGGAAGGCTCTGTGGAGCTGAGCAAGGTAGTTTTTGACTGGGGCAACCCCATGCTGGAATGCCTGATCCACACCTTTAAATTCCCGGGGCAGTTCGGTACCCATGTTGATTTCCCGGGCCACTTTGTTAAGGACGCGCCGTTATCGGAAAAGTACGGCGTGAAAGACTTTGTCTTCCCTCTGGCAGTCATCGACATCAGTGAAAAGGTGAAGGAAAATGTTGACTACGCCGTTACCGTAGACGATATCAAAGCCTATGAAGCCAAATACGGGCCGATTCCGGAAGGCGCTTTTGTGGCCCTGCGGACTGACTGGTATAAACGCTGGCCTGACATGGAAAAGCTGGCTAACGCCGGAGCAGACGGTAACGAGCACTGCCCGGGCTGGTCTCTGGACGCGCTGAAATATATTTTTGAAGTGCGGAAAGCGGCGGCTAACGGCCATGAGACTTTGGACACGGATGCCAGCTACCTGGCGGTGGAAGCGGGAGACCTGGCCTGCGAGCGGTATGTCTTAAGCATCGGCAAGCTCCAGATCGAAGTGCTTTGCAATCTGGATAAAGTGGCTCCGGCAGGAGCCCTGCTGTTTGCGTCCTGGCCGCGGATCGAAGGCGCGACCGGCCTGCCGGCCCGGGTGTATGCGCTGACGCCCAAACAATAAACGGTTACAGTTGAACAAGGTTCTGTAATGTATCAGGAACTCCGGTTCCGGCCGGTTACAAAAATTTCATCAGATCCGATACAGAATCAGAGTTCCTTACATATACTTTCCTCATTATTTCTTTCCTGAGTTCCAGAAAGGACAGATAAAATGACAAAAAATATGAAGAAACTTTACAGTGCAGCTTTAGCGATGCTGGTAACGCTGCTGCTTCCGGTAGTCGTATTGGCTGCCGGCAAGGAAATTATCATATTGCATACCAATGATATTCATTGCGGTATTACAGATAATCTTGGCATCGACAAGGTGTCCCAGTACAAAAAGGATTTGAAAAAGCAGGGGTATCCCGTGGCCCTGGTGGATGCCGGCGATGCCATCCAGGGCGCGCCGATCGGCAAGTTATCCACCGGCGAGTCCATTGTTAAGATCATGAACGCGGTGGGTTATGACTTTGTCATTCCCGGCAATCATGAATTTGATTACGGTATGGAACGTTTCCTACAGCTGGCCTCCCGTCAGAAATGCGGTTACTACTCCTGTAACTTTGTGGATGTGAAAACTCGGAAACCCATCCTGAAACCTTACAAAATTATCGTTCTGGGGGGAAAGAAGATTGGTTTTGTAGGCGTAACGACTCCGGAAACGCTGGTTACTTCCACACCAAAATATTTCCAGGATAAAGACGGAAAATTCATCTACGGTTTCTGTGAAGACCAGACCGGTGAAAAAGTTTACGCAGCGGTGCAGCGGGCTGTAAACAATGTGCGCAAAGAAGGCGCGGACTACGTGTTCCTGGTAGGACACCTGGGCACCGACGGTTCCATTCCCTACTGGTCCAGCGGAGCGATTGCGGCCAATACCTACAATATTGACGGTATCATTGACGGACACTCCCACGAACAGTACATTCCGCCTCACAAAATCATCAACAAAGCAGGCAAAGAAGTGCTGGTAGCCCAGACGGGAACCAAGCTCCAGAGCCTGGGGAAAATGACGATCAAAGAAGACGGGACTCTTACGTCCGAGTTGGTAAAAGGCCTTAAAACTGCGGACCCGAAAATCACGAAGCTGGTTGCCAAAGAAAACAAAAAGTTTGAGCCCATCCTGAAGCAGCCCGTAGGCGAGGCTCTGGTAGACCTGACCGGAGACGACCCCAAGACCGGGGAACGCCGGGTACGCAGCGGAGAAACCAATCTGGGTGACTTCCTGGCGGACGCGTACCGCTTCGTGCTGGATACCGATGTTTGCATGACCAATGGTGGAGCTATCCGCAATAGCATTAAAAAAGGCGTATTCACCTATAATGATCTGCTGAAGGCATTCCCCTTCGGCAACATGTGCACGGTGATTGAAGCTACGGGTCAGCAGATCGTGGATGCTCTGGAAGTCGGCGCATCTGCCTATCCCAATGAGCATGGCGCTTTCATGCAGGTTTCCGGTATGAGTTACACCATCGACTCTTCCATTCCTTCCGGTCTGGTGATCGATGCCAAAGGTAATTTTGTGGAAATCAAAGGCGAACGCCGTGTCAAAGACGTGAAGATCAACGGCAAGCCCATCGACCTGAACGGCAAGTACACTGTGGGCGGCATCACCTATGTGCTGAAGGACGGCGGCAACGGTCTGGTGATGTTCAAGCAGTGCAAGCTGCTGAAAGACGGCATCATGACGGACGTGGACGCTGTCACGGAATATGTGCAGAACCATCTGAACGCCAAAATCAAAGAAGGGTATGAAAATCCCTACGGCGCCGGGCGCATCACAATTAAATAAGAGGAACAGTAAACCGCAGTCCCGGAAAAACATGAAAAAAACATAATTGTAAATTATAGTATGTTTGTCCTAAATTTACAGTGAAAGAATTTGTATTTTGTGGTAAAATAGAAATACGGCACGAGGATTATGTATCAAATAAGGTAAATCATCACCGGAACCGGTGATGCAATCAGTAAAAACCAATCAAATAGGAAATCCGTAATTAAAAATACTAAAGTTTAAGGAGGGAACAACACATGGGATTAATTAAAGCAGGCATGGGTGCCATTGGCGGCGTACTGGCCGACCAGTGGAAAGAGTACTTTTACTGCGACAG
>ONAV01000076.1 GCA_900315925.1 uncultured Selenomonadales bacterium
TTTTAAAATCTGGGCCACTTCGTTCATTTCCACCATAAATGTGCTCTGCCCGGTAGCCAGGTCATCGCTGGCCCCTACCCGGGTAAAGATGCGGTCCACCGCGCAGATATCCGCGCTCCGGGCCGGAATGAAACTGCCCATCTGGGTCATCAGCACCAGGAGGGCAACCTGTCGCATGTAGGTGGATTTCCCCGCCATGTTGGGACCGGTGATGATCACCATCCGTTCGTCGGCGGAATTCAAAGTTACATTGTTAGGTACAAAGATTTCCTTGTCCAGCAGCCGTTCCACAACAGGATGACGACCGTCCAGAATCCGGATTTCCCCCCGGTTGTTCAGTTCCGGCCTGTGATAATCATATTTAAACGCCGCCAGGGCTAACGCGGCCAGCACGTCCAGACAAGCCAGGGCATGGGCCGTGTCCTGGATCTCCGGAATATCTTTCCGGATTTCATCCCGGATCTTATTAAACAGATAATACTCCAGGGATTCAATCTTTTCCTTGGCGCTTAAAATCTTGTTCTCAAAATCTTTCAGTTCCGGAACGATATAGCGCTCCGCATTGACCAGGGTCTGCTTCCGCACAAATTCCGGCGGCACGGCGGACGTCTGGCCCTTGCTGACTTCGATATAATAGCCGAATACTTTATTGAAGCCGACTTTTAAGGTTTTTATGCCGGTGGACTCTTTGATTTTCTGCTCAAAGTTTGCCATCCACTGGGAATTATTCCGGGCGATGTCGTGGAGTTCGTCCAGTTCCAAATCGTAACCGTCTTTGATCATACCGCCTTCCCTGACGGTAAAAGGCGGTTCGTCCACAATGGCCGCTTCCAGGGTATCATGGATCTCCCGGTGCATGTGGATGCTGGCTGATAATTTTTGCAGCAACCCGGATTTCGCGCCCTGCAGTTTTTCTTTCAATGCCGGCAATGCGGCCAGAGACGCCCGCAGGCTCACCAGGTCCCGGGCGTTAGCGCTGCCCACTTCCAGACGGGAAAGGATGCGTTCCAAATCAAAAACTTCTTTTAAACTTTCCTGCAGACTGTCCCGGAGGGCGGGATTCAGTACCAGTTCTTCCACCGCGTCCTGCCGTTCCCGAATCTTTACAATATCCAGCAGCGGGCACTCGATCCAGTTTTTCAGGCAGCGGGAACCCATGGAAGTTCCCGTAAAATCCAAAATATCCAGCAGCGTTCCCCGCTTGCTGCCGTCACGCATGTTCTTGATCAGTTCCAGATTCCGGATGGCCGTGGCGTCCAGATTCATGAACTGTTCCGTGGTAATCCGCTCCAACCGGTTGATCTGGGACAGATCCGTCATCATGGTCTCATGAAGATAGGCCAACAGGTTCTGCACCGTGGACCGGACCAGCGGATCCAGTTCCAAAATACCGAAATGCAGTTTGACATAATCTTCCGGTTCTTTAGCCGGTTCATAAAACGAATACAGACAGTCCTGAAGTTTCGATTTCAGCCAGTTTTCCAGCGCGTCCCACTGGTCTATACCGCTTTTCAATACGATTTCCGAAGGTTGCAGCCGGAAGAGCTGTTCTTCCACAGAAATCAGCCGTTCGCTGCCGTTGGCCGTGTACCAGCGGCATTCCCCGGTGGAAACATCCGCCAGGGCCATACACAGTACGCCGTCATCTTCCTGCAGATACACCAGATACCGGTTGCCGGACTCTTCCAGCAGCGCCTCATTTAAAGCGGTACCGGGGGTGATTACCCGGATGACCTCCCGTTTGACCAGACCCTTTGCCAGCTTCGGGTCTTCCATCTGTTCACAGATGGCAACGCGAAAGCCTTTTTTAATCAACTTCGCAATATAGGGTTCCACCGAATGATACGGCACGCCGCACATGGGTATCCGTTCTTCTAGACCCCCGTTGCGGCCTGTCAGCGTCAGTCCCAGTTCCCTTGAGGCAGTTTTGGCGTCCTCAAAAAACAGTTCATAAAAATCGCCGCTGCGATAGAACAACAATTCATCCCGGTATTGATTCTTGAAATCGAGATACTGCTGCATCATCGGCGTTAATTCATTGGGCATAGTTCCTCCTGCACCGTCCGTAACGGACATTACATTTCGGATTTCATCTTCTAAACTATGTTTGCAGATTACTAAACCATGTTTACAGATTACACATAACCGCAAACCGGATATTCAAATACAATGCTGCATGAAACTAACGGACTCTTGTTCCTTTCACCAGCCAGGTCTGGGCACTTTCAATCTGAATCTGCACCAACTGACCGGGACGAATGGGAAGATTGCTTCCCTCTTCCGTACCTTTTACAGAAACGTTGGCAGAAACTGAATCGTCATGCAAATTCACAGGATTTGCCACAGCCTTATCCGATTCGTCAACGTTCTGTTGCCACAGCACCAGTTTGTTGCCCCGGGTACGGCCGCTCCAGGTCACCGGATGCTTTTCCGTGGGCCCTTCCGCCATCACTTCTACCGTCTGCCCCACCAAACGCTTATTGATACACAGGGACTGCCGGTTCTGCACATCCATCAGTTTCTGCAGCCTGGCGTGCTTCACGTCATCCGGAATCTGGTCCTGCATTCGGGCGGCCGGAGTGCCGCTGCGTTTGGAATAAATAAAGGTAAAAGCGGAATCAAAGCCCACCTCTTCCACCAGACTGCAGGTCTCGGCAAAATCCTCATCCGTTTCGCCGGGAAACCCTACAATGATATCTGTGGTAATGGAAGCCTGGGGAATGTATTTACGTATCGTCTTCACCAATGCAAGGAACCGTTCCCGTGTGTAACCCCGGTTCATGGCTTTTAAGATCCTGCTGCTGCCGCTCTGAAGCGCCACATGGAAATGCTCACACAGATGCGTCCCCTGCGCCACCGTTCGGATTACTTCTTCCGACATATCCCGGGGATGGCTGGTCATAAAATGGACCCGCTCCACGCCGGGCACCTGATCTACCGCTTTCAGCAACGCGGCAAACGGCTCTGCCTTTAAGGCTTCAGTAAACCCTTCTCCCACCGCGCTGCTGACGGACAGCAGCTTTTCTTCTTCATGGTTCCGCAAAAAATCCTTGCCGTAGGAATCCACATTCTGCCCCAAGAGGGTGATTTCCTTATAACCGGCCGCCACGGCAGATCGCACTTCTTCTAAAATATTCTCAATGCTGCGGCTCCGTTCCCGGCCCCGTACGTACGGCACGATGCAGTACGTACAGAAATTATTACAGCCGTACATGATGGGGATCCAGGCGCTGAAGCCGCTCTCCCGCACGCGCTGTCCTTCAAACTCACTGCTCTGTACTTCCAGACTGGTGAACACGCCTTTTTTGCGTTCTTCCAGATAATCCTGCAAAATCTGTTTGAAAGAATTGACATACGAAGTGCCTAACAGCAGATCGATCTGGGGATATTTTTTCACAAGCGCCGCGCCGTCCTTCTGCGCCATGCAGCCCGCCACACAGATAATCTGCCCCGGATGCCGGGCCTTCACACGTTTCAGTTCGCCGATTTTTCCCAGAATCTTAAGTTCCGCGCTTTCCCGGATGCAGCAGGTATTCACCAGGATCACGTCGGCCCGGACTAACTCTTCCGTGCGCGCGTAACCCAGTTCCTCCAGCTGTCCCGCATAATGCTCCGCGTCGCTTTCGTTCATCTGGCAGCCGTAATTTAAAATGGAATAATATTTTTCTTTTCTCATTTCAAAAATCCGTTGATAATCTGTTCTTCCGCCTGCTCCTGGGTAAGTCCCAGGGTCATCAGCTTGATGATCTGTTCCCCGGCAATCTTGCCGATGGCCGCTTCATGTACCAGGGCCGCGTCCACATTGTTGGCATCCAGCTGGGGAATCGCCAGCACCCGGGCCTTGTCCATGATGATGGCGTCGCACTCCGTGTGCCCTTTGCAGGCCGCGTTGCCGGTAATGCGGGAAGAAAACTCCTGGAAGGAATCTTCCCTTGCCACGGAGCGGGACACCACATCTGCCGCCGCGCCGTCTCCGTTCAGATAGGTTTCATAAATGCTTTTGGCTTTCTGGTTCCCATGGGTCATGAGCCGTTCCCTGACCACCAGGGACGCATTGGCCGCCAGTTCCGCTTTCGTGGTGCGGACCGTGGAATCCACGCCCTTGATCTGCACCATTTCCATTTCCATGGAACTGCCTTCTTCCAGATAGGCTTCCGTCACCGGGTTCAGAATGCGCTTGCCCCGGCCGTCCCCTTCTCCGTAATGCTTCTCCACATATTTTACTTTGCTGTTTTTGCCAACAAAGAATCGGTGCACGCCGTCATGCTCGGAATCCTGCACGCCGCAGTTATGGATGCCGCAGCCTGCTACGATGACTACATCACAGTCTTCACCGATATAAAAATCGTTATAAACCGTTTCTTTCAGTCCGCTGTCACTGAGTACAACCGGAATATGTACGCTTTCCTTTTTCGTACCCGGTTTGATGCGGATATCGATGCCGCTTACATCCGCCTTGGAAACAATGTCAATGTTCGCTGTCGTGTTCCGGGCCGCCAGCTTGCTGTTAGCCCGGATATTATACGCGCCGGTAGGCACCGTATGAAGATCCGCAATCTCCGCCAGGAGTCGTTTCTGAATTGCATCAATCACAGTTCGCACCTCCCCGTTTCAGGCAGCCGCATACGCCAACTGCATCACTTGTCCCCAACAGTTCCGGAAGAATTTCTTCCCGGGGGCCGTGCTTTGTTACCTGTCCGTTGGCCAGCACCACGATCTCATCGGCAATCTGCAGGATCCGTTCCTGATGGGAGATAATCAGAATGGAACGGGTATTGGCCGTGCGCATCCGTTCAAACACACTGATCAGATTCTGGAAGCTCCACAGGTCGATGCCCGCTTCCGGCTCGTCGAAAATAGCCAGTTGGGTTCCCCGGGCCAGCACGGTAGCGATTTCTATCCGCTTTAACTCTCCGCCGGAAAGAGAGGCGTTCACTTCCCGGTTGATATAATCCCGGGCGCACAGTCCCACTTCCGATAAAAATTCACAGCAGGCGCTGACGGTCAGTTGTTTGCCTGCCGCAATGCGCAGCAGATCCAGTACCGTGATTCCCTTGAACCGGGCGGGCTGCTGGAACGCAAAGCTGATGCCCAGGTTGGCACGCTCCGTAATGCTTTTGCCTGTAATGTCTTCCCCGTTAAATATAATCTTTCCTTCTGTCGGCGTTTCAATGCCGGCGATGAGCTTTGCCATGGTGGACTTACCACCGCCATTGGGACCTGTCACGACAACAAACTTCCCGTCGTCAATGTTCAGATCCAGATGCCGGATGATCTCTTTCTCTTTACTGTCATCCTGCACGTTAAAACTGATGTCTTTTAACTCAAGCATGATTCCTC
>ONAV01000089.1 GCA_900315925.1 uncultured Selenomonadales bacterium
GATCGTAGCTTCCAGACCTAACTCTTTTTCAATATTGACAACCTCTACCAGCGGTGTGTTGCCGATTAATCCCAGGGTTCCTTTGTAAATCTTAGCCATGATACATGCCTCCCAATTGTTATTGAATTTGCACAGAATGTGTTGCCTCAAATTCTTAATCCCATTTATATCACTTTAATCATACTATGTCAATAGGAATTTAGGAATTTTATTTATCTACCGCCGCAAACCCGTTTTCCAGATCTGCGATAATATCGTCAATGTGCTCAGTGCCGATGGAAAGTCGGATAGTGCTGGGCGTGATGCCCTGGTCTTTCAGTTCTGCTTCTGTCAGCTGGGAGTGGGTGGTAGAAGCCGGATGGATCACCAGGCTCTTTACATCGGCCACGTTTGCCAGCAGGGAGAATATTTTCAGGCTGTCAATAAACTTCCATGCTGCTTCCTGCCCGCCTTTGATTTCAAAGGTGAAGATGGAGGCGCCGCCGTTGGGGAAGTATTTCTCATACAACGCATGATCCGGATGTCCGGGTAAAGACGGATGGCTTACGCTTTCTACCAGCGGATGGGCACTCAGGTATTCCACCGCCTTCTTCGTATTTTCCGCATGGCGTTCCAGCCGCAGCGATAACGTTTCTACTCCCTGAAGCAGCAGGAAGGCGTTGAAAGGAGAGATGCAGGCGCCGGTGTCCCGCAACAGGATAGCACGGATGTAGGTTACGAAAGCAGCAGGACCCACAGCGTCATAGAAAGATACGCCATGATAACTGGGGTTCGGGTCTGCGATATTGGGGAACTTACCGCTCTTCTTCCAGTCGAACTTCCCGCCGTCCACGATGATGCCGCCCAGAGTTGTACCGTGTCCGCCGATAAATTTTGTAGCGGAATGGATCACTACATCTGCGCCGTGTTCGATGGGACGGATCAGATACGGGGTGCCGAAGGTATTGTCGATGACCAAGGGCAGGCCGTGCTTATGGGCAATTTCTGCAACAGCATCGATATCGGGAATATCGCTGTTGGGATTGCCCAGGGTTTCCAGGTAAATCGCCCGGGTGTTTTCCTGAATGGCGTTTTCCACTTCACTCAGGTTATGAGCATCTACAAAAGTCGTGTTGATGCCGAAAGCAGGCAGCGTGTGTTCCAACAGATTGAAACTGCCGCCGTAGATGGTCTTCTGGGCCACGATATGCCCGCCGTCAGCCGCCAGTGCCTGCACAGCGTAGGTCACCGCCGCTGCGCCGGAGGCAAGGGCCAGCGCAGCGCTGCCTCCTTCCAGTGCAGCCAGCCGTTTTTCCAGCACATCCTGGGTGGAATTGGTCAGCCGTCCGTAAATGTTGCCGGCATCTTTCAAACCGAACCGGTCCGCTGCGTGCTGGCTGTTGTGGAACACATAGGAAGTGGTCTGGTAAATAGGCACCGCCCTGGAATCCGTCGCCGGGTCTGCCTGTTCCTGTCCAACGTGTAACTGTAAGGTTTCAAATTTATAGTTTGCCATGATGATCTCTCCTTTTTTATGATTTTTATATTTTCCTGCAATGGAATTGCAGGTTATAACCAGCTATGATTTATCTCTCATCGGAACTGCTTCATGAATCTTGCTGAATTCCAAAAGGTCTTGCTTATCCTGTCTCTTATTCCCTTTTCTTCAGCGTTTGCAGATCATAGGGTGTTTCCTGATATACCATGTTCAGCCAGTTGTTGTAAAACAGATGGGCGTAGCTGCACCACTTGAAGACAGGCTGCTCCGTACTGTCATTGTCCGGATAATAGTATTCCGGCAGATCCGGGTCCATGCCCTTCTTCTTGTCCCGTATGTATTCCGTAGCCAGAGTATCCCGGTCATATTCAAAATGCCCCAGGACGAAGATCCGCCTCATGTCCTCCGTACAACAGATATTAATACCCCGCTCCACAGAACGGGACAGGACCTTCAGGTCCGGTTCGGCGTCCACGGCCTGGTGGTCGATATCCGTATGGCGGGACTGGGGAATGAAATACCGGTCGTCAAAGCCCCGCAGCAGGGGATGATGCTTTACCGTCAGACCGTAACTGTAAATACCGAAAAATTTCCGCGGCAGTGTGTGCTTCTGCACACCGTAAAAATAGTACAGCACAGCCTGGGCGCTCCAGCAGAAGGACAAAACAGAAAATACATGATCCTGAGACCAGCGGATATAATCCACCAGCTCCGGCCAGTACTCCACCTCTTCAAATTCCAGACATTCCACCGGGGCCCCGGTGATGATAAAACCGTCATAATACCGGTCTTTGATGTCCGCAAACTCCAGATACGCTTTGTCCAGATAGGAATTATCCGTGTGGGTCGTCTCCCGGGAAACGGTGCGGGCAAAATCTACTTCGATCTGCAGGGGGCTGTTACCCAGCAGACGCAGCAACTGCAGCTCCGTAGGTTTCTTCAGGGGCATCAGATTCAGGATTAGAATCTTCAGGGGACGGATATCCTGCGTCACCGCCCGTTCCTCCGTAATGGCGATAATTCCTTCTTTTTGCAGGTTTTCCACTGCAGACAACTGGTTTGTGATTTTCACCGGCATATTGGTTCCTCCTTGCGGCTGTGATGTGTTTTGCCTTGTGATGCTGACAGGAATCAGGTGTGTATCGCCTGCCCTCGCGCTGCCCCTTTGGATACCCTTGCGCAGCAGTAACAGGCCTAAAACTAAAAAATGCTTCCGCCCCAATGGGACGAAAGCACCGTGTTACCACCCATATTTACCGGATGCTCACACATCCGGCCTCCTCGGGTACGCGGGATGTATCCTGATACCGCGAGCAGCAATTGTAAAAATTACAAAACCAGCTTCTCGGGTACGCGGGACTTCTCCTTGAATACCCCAGCACGGTAACGGGTGCACCCGGACGGTCTCAATTACTTCGACCAGTCAGCTCCAAGGCCATCTTCGGCAAAGTTCCCTGCGCTTTCTTGCACCGGTATGAAAGCTCTCTGTGGCAGTTTCCTCTGCGTACTCTTCTCTTCACAGCCAAATCATAGTATTTAACTTGTGATTAAAAATAATTGTGCAGAATGTTACACAATGTCATATAAATCACTATGATTTATAGGGATTTTACAGCTACGTCGAGGAGCATTGATGCAGTCAGCCACAAAACCAGCCGGCACACACAGAACGGATCAGCAGCTACTTAACACGGTTGCGCAGACAGGAGACACTGAAACCTCGGTCCCTTCCAGTAACCTCGTAAAATTTATTAATAAATTTTATATTCTTATTGATAATAAATCTTGTAAATGATAAAATATATGTGGGAACAGGCGGGGCAAAGGGTTTGGCCGCTTATGTCCCGAATCCGACACCATTACAGTCATTTTTTATAGAACGATTCACCGTTACACAGGACAACAGGAGGAGGTAATCATGGAAAAGCGCAGGATCACATACGACAATGAACTGGAAATTATGATTGAAGATTATCTGGCAAACCCGCTGGAAGCAGAGCTGGAACGCGTGATTGAAGGACTGGAGGAAGAAGAACTGGCGGAACGCCGTGCCAAAGTGCAGTCCGTGCTGAAAGGCCGGGAAAAATTCGAGATCCCCAGCGCCCAGATACTGCACAATATCATGGAAGTGTGGCGAGCCTTCCGTCCTTCCGTGTATAAAAAGCTAAAACGCATGGAGATCATGCCCCTGGAAGCGGAACGGCTGCTGCAGGAACAGGGCCGCATCAAATCCAAGCTTCCCTATAACCGTGAGACGACGGATATGTTCACCCTGATCGGCAAAGACCAGGATCCGCTGAACGAATATCCGGAATAATACATAATACTGAACAAATATCTGAAATATTATATTGTAAAATATAAAGCGTGCAAGGATTGAGCAGGACATTGTGCGCGTTTGTGTCATTCCATGAGATGAAATGCGCCGCAGCGGCGAGACTGTCTGAGGGGCGAAGCCCCGAGTTTCGAAGCCGCAGGCGCATAAATCCATGGAATAGCAAACACGCACAGTCTTGCGAAACCTTGTACGCTTATGTTTTATTCGTATGATTTTCATTACAAAAACCCCGGCTTCCTTACGGAGACCGGGGTTTCGGACTTCCCGAGGCGGCGGGAAGTCCGCTATCACACAGCAGCTAAGGCGGTAACCGCTGTGAATAAGCCTTTTTTGAGACGGATTCGCCAAAATCCGCAATTACAGGTACAATTTTTGCAAAAATTTTCAGTACAAACCGGGCATTCTGTTATCAGATGCCCCACATTCAAACCGTGTCCGTTTTCCGCTTACTGACGAACCTTTACAGCTTGTCGCTCTGCAGATGCTTGACGGCCGCCCGGTCCATATCGAAGCAGCGGATCAGTTCGGTAACCGCCTGGCTGGGGGAAATCAGTCCGTTTACCACGGAATGCTCTACCAGCGGGATACGGCCCTTGATCATCGGATCGTTAAAGAACAGGTTATGGAGATGCTCGTCGATCATGCCGCGTACCCAGGACAGAAGCTGTGATTTACGGCGGTTCTGGAACACTCCGGATTCTTTTGTTTCTTTTTCAAACTTCCGCATGACAGCCCACAGTTCGGGCAAACCGTCATGGGTCAGTGCGGAACATTTATAAGCATGGGTCTTCCACCCTTCCGTGGCCGGACGGATGAATTCCACCATACGTTCGTATTCACCCTGGGTCACGGTAGCCCGCGCC
>ONAV01000038.1 GCA_900315925.1 uncultured Selenomonadales bacterium
TGAACCGCCTTTCCGGACACACAGGAACACAGAAACGTCAAAAGCAATGCGCCTAACAGAATTTTTTTCAATTTCATGTTACACGTCACCTCTGCTCTGCGAAATTATATAATCGTTATTCTTCCGAGAAATCCTCTTTCGGGGCAGAACATAACGGGCACACCCATTCCTCCGGAACATCTTCCCAGGCAGTGCCTGCCGCTACGCCGTTATCCGGATCGCCTTCCGCCGGATCATATACATAACCGCATACGTTGCATACATACTTTTTCATTTGCATACCCCTTTCCGCATAATCATCCGTAAAAACTACCAAAAAAACAACAATCTGCACACGTTTAAGGAACTGCTCCGATTCATCCCCCCAGCATGTTTGCCGAAAAATGAATCTGCCAGTCCGTCCTTCACAGATATGCGTTAACAAACCTGTTATATATATTATATCATAGAACCTGACGTTGGAAAATGCATAGTTCGGATTATTTCAGACCGGACTCTGTTTTCTGCCGCAATACTTTTGGAGCAGAGAATAAGAAAACGAGGCTTCTTTCGCGTTTCCTTACAACATATATGCCAGTTTGATAATATCCTGCCGCCGCTCCCGCCACTGGGGATAATACTGATCCATCCGCGCCTTGAACTGTTCGCCATGCCCCTTTTCCCACAGATGGGTCAGCTCATGGATCACGATATAGCTCAGGTATTCCGGAGGCAGATGACCGAGATTCAAATTGATGCAGATGCGCCCCGTTCTGATATTGCAGGTCCCCCAACGGGTTTTCATCTTGCGCACATACCAGCTGGATTCCTGCTTTCCCACCAGGGAACGGCACCCCTGAAAAATCGCCGGCAGGAAGGCTTCCATCTGGCGCTTCAGCCACAAATCAATGCATTGTTCCCTCTTTGCTTCATCAAAGCCGGAAGGACAGGCCAGCAGGAGCTTCGCGTTTTCCAGTTTCACGGAAGCCATGTGATGTTTCAGCAAGGCATCCGCCGCTTCTTCCCCGCACAGCTGGCGCACCATTTCCGGATCTGTCAGCACCAGCAGTTCATAGGCTTTTCCCCAGACATACACTTCTTCCCCGGTCACATATTGACGAACGGGTTTCGGCGCCATCTGCTCCTGTTTTTCCTTCTGCCGCCGGATCCACTCCCGGTTCCGGGAAACAAACTGTTCTACTTCAGACAAAGGCGTACGATAGGGTGCCGTTACAAACACCTTCGACTCCTGCGGCTTTAACCGCAGATACATACGCCGAATCCGTTTATACTGCAGCAGATATTCAATTTCACCGATTTGATGTTCTTCTACTTCACTTGGTCCTAGTCTCACTTGTTCCTCACGTGTTAATTGAATATATGTATTCTTATACCCAAAGGGAATACCCCGCTAAACCGCACTCGATGCTTTGCCCGGGTCTTCTCTCTGCAACTTTGCAAACAACGGTGATAAGGAGGCACTGATTAAAACTTATTCCGCTCTTTAATCACCCGCTGCATCTCACGCTTCGCGTCCCGGTCTGCCATATCGCGGCGTTTGTCGTAAATCTTCTTGCCGGTACAAAGGGCCAGTTCCATTTTCACGAAGCCGTGCTTGAAATACAGCTTCAGGGGAACGAGGGAATATCCTTTTTCCTTCACTTTGCCCAACAGTCGGTCGATTTCCCTGCGATGCATCAGCAGACGCCGGGTGCGTAACGGATCGTGGTTATTATAATTGCCAAAATCGTAAGGACTGATGTGCATGTTCATTACAACCAGTTCCCCTTTTTTGGTAATCCGTACAAAACTGTCTTTTAAGTTGACCTTGCCTGCCCGCAGCGATTTCACCTCAGTGCCCACCAGCTCCATGCCGGCTTCCATCGCTTCCACGATATTGTAATCGTGGCGGGCTTTCCGGTTTTCCGTAATGATTTTGATTTTTGTTTCCGTCATAATGTCTCCAGAAAAACAAATTGAAGTTTATATGCGTAGGTGATGCGGCAGGGAAAGGCATCGCAAACCTGTCACCGATTGCTATTCCATGGATTCATTCGCCTGTGGCGGAAAACTCGAGGCTGCGCCTCTCAAACAGTTCCGCCACGGGCGGCTCATTTCATCTCACGGAATGACGCAATCGCTTCCAATGGTTTGCTCATGCCTTTTCCATGCCTGCATCACGTTACACTTCACAAATTATAATTACAATGCTCAGGCAGACGTACAAATTCCTGTTTCTTACAGTAATTATATTCGCTAAAGAAGCAAAAGTTCCTTTATCTCCGTCTCCGTTTTTTCTTATTATTCATGTCCGCGTATTTATTACCACCGATGCCGCCCTTGCCCCGCTTGGCATAGGGACGTGTCACACCGTTGACTTGCTCGTGGCTGCCGTGACGCCGCTTGTTTTTCCTGCGCCCGCCGCCGGTAGCCTGGGCCGCATCCTGACGAATTTCTTCCAGTAAAACGGCCACGCTGCTGTGGCCGGATTTATATGTTTTACCCGAACCTTCTGCCCTTTGCCCTGCAATGCCTCCGGACTTTTTCATTCTGCCGCCACCGCGCCGGACATTGCCCCTGCGGTCCGATCTACCATGGTCCCCGGTGCTGCCAAGCTGTGTCTTAATATAATCCCGCATGGCATCATTTTCCCCGGCCATAATGAAATCAATACTGCGGTCTTCCATGTTCACCTGCAGCACTTCGATCTGCACCGTGTCACCCAGCCGGTAGGTGTTGCCGGTGTGGGTTCCCGTCAGGCAGTAACGGTCTTCAATGAATTCGTAATAATCATCCGTGAGGCTGGACATATGGACGAGCCCTTCCACTCCATTGGCCAGTTCCACAAACATACCGAATGAGGTCACGCCGGAGATTACGCCTTCATAGGTTTCCCCAATGTGTTCCAGCATGTATTCGGCTTTCTTTAAATCTACCGTTTCCCGTTCCGCTTCCGCTGCGTTGCGTTCCTGTACGGAAGAATGCTCCGCCATACTTTCCAGACTGTCTTCCGAAAGCGCAGACAAATACTGCGTCAGGTCTGGATCCTTCAGCCAGGCGTGCAAAATACGGTGAACCAGCAAATCCGGATACCGGCGGATGGGCGACGTAAAGTGGCAATAGTATTCCGCGGCCAGCCCGAAGTGTCCGATATTCTCCGTCTGGTACACGGCCTGCCGCATACAGCGCAGGGCTACCGTGTTCACCAGCCGTTCTTCAGACCGCTCTTTCATTTCCGCCAACGCTGCCTGCACATCTTTGGGACGCACTTCCCCGTTTTTGGGAATGCGCAGTTTCACATTAAAGCTTTGTAGCAGTTTTGCCAGTCCTTCCATCTTGTCTTCCGCCGGAGACTCATGGACCCGGTACACGCAGGGCCACTGGAGCATGGAAAGATGCCGCGCCACCGTTTCGTTGGCCGCCAGCATAAACTCTTCAATGATAGATTCCGGCAGTCCGTGAATACGCTGTTTAATTTCTAACGGCTTACCCGCTTCATCCAATATGACTTTCTGCTCCGGCAGGTCAAACTCAATGGCGCCCCGCCGGGCTCTCTTTTTCTGCAAAATGCGGCAGAGTTCCCGCATCTCTTCCAGCATGGGAACGATGTCCGCATAATCTTCTCTGGCCTTTTTGTCCCCCTCTTCCAGAATGGCACGCACCAGATTATAGCTGAGCCGGTGATGGGAATGGATCACCGCCGGGAATATCCTGTATTTTGTAATCCGGCCCATCTCCGCTTCGATTTCCATTTCACAGCTCATAACAAGGCGGTCTTCCTTTTCGTTCAGGCTGCAGATGCCGTTGCTTAACCGTTGGGGCAGCATGGGCAGTACCCGGTCCACCAGATATACGCTGGTACCCCGTTCCTTCGCTTCCTGATCCAGCAGGGTTTTCGCTTTCACGTAATAACTGACGTCGGCAATGTAAACTCCGAGCATGTAACGCCCGTTATCCAGACGCCGCACATACACCGCGTCATCCAGATCCCTGGCGTCTTCGCTGTCTACTGTCACGACAGGATAGTCCCGCCGGTCCTCCCTGCCCTGCCAGTCTTTTTCCCGAATATCTTCCGGAATCCGGGCCGCCGCCCGTTTCACATTTTCCGGAAAATCCAGAGGCAGATCATGCTGCTTGATGATAGACAAAATTTCCAGTCCCGGGTCACCTACGTAGCCCAGCACTTCCACCACACGGCCTTCCGCGCTTCGACGTTCCGCATTATGTTCTTCCGTGGGCCAGTCCGTAATTTCCACAACCACTTTCTGATTGTTGGCCGCGCCGCCAAAGTTCCTGCGTAAAATATAAATATCGCTGCCGATCCGTTTGTCGTCAGGAATCACAAACGCAAAATCCATGGTGCGTTTGAATACACCCACTACCCTGGTGTTGGCCCGCTGGATAATACGGATGATCTCTCCTTCTGGCCGGCGGCCCGGCGCATGGCTGTCGATACGGGCCATGACCCGGTCATTGTTCATGGCGCCGTGGAGCTTACGGGGCGGAATGAATACGTCCGGTTTCGTTCCCTTGTTGTCGGGAATAAGGAAGCCGAACCCTTTGCTGCTTAACTGGAACCGTCCGGCCACCAGTCCCATCTTTTCCGGCAGGCCGTAGGTCTCAAAACGGGTTTTCACCACGTAACCGTCTTTTTCCAGTTCCATGATGGCGCCCCAGAATTCATGCATAGGTTCTTCCTTGACAGGAATGGCGAAGATCATCTCCTCCGCCGTCATGGGAGCGTAACTTTCCCGCTGCATGAATGCCATAATTTTATCTTTCAGTGAGAGTGTAGCCATAATCAACAATCCTTTTGCTGTTTTTTATATTATAAACTAATCTTTTGTTTTCAATGTGGCAAAACTTAAACATCATTATGAAACGCGGTCATTCACGCTTCATTCCTACATATTTTTCCAGCATCAGGGTACTGGTTGCTTCCGCTGCCACGGTTCCGTCCGGGTTGATGATAACACCTTCCATCACTACCAGACGTCCTTTCCGTTTAACCTCATGCCCTTCACATCGAATGGTGGTACCAATCTGTACCGGCGTGCGAAACCGTAAATCAATACGGGCCGTGTAAGCAGGCACGCCCTCTTTCTTAAACAGATAGTTTCCCATAATCTCATCAAGCAGTACGGTGATCAGCCCGCCGTGCATCCGTCCATTGTAGCTCTGATGTTCCGGCTTCGGAGTAAAGAAAGCCATCACACCATTGGGAATCCAAAAAAAGTGCAGGTGCAGTCCCACAGGATTCTCTTCCCCACAGGCAAAACACATGCCATATTTCTGATCCTTTGGCATTTCCATCAGCTTTGTGCCATATTTCTTTTCTTCTTCTTCCAGCAGCTTTTTTTCCGTTTCATTTAACAGCAGTTCTTCCGGTAAAACCGATTTCTTAACTTTCAACATTACCACAACAATCCTTCCGGTTTTCGTTTATTTAACTGTTTTTTACCTTAAGCAGTTATGATGTCACTTTGATTTTATTTTTACGTCAACGAATACTTTTAGGTTTATTTTTATCCTCTTAACTGTTTTCTTTCAACCATTTTTTAATCAACTTGCCTGCATCTTTGTAGTGCAGATCCAGATGATGATTGTCCCCTTCCATGTAATGAAGCTGTTTGTTTCCGCCTGCAATTTCAAGATTCATCTTTGCCTGCTCCGGCGTTACGATACAGTCCTTTGTCCCATGAATGATCAACAACGGACCGTTTTGCCAGCGCTGTAACAAAGCCGACACATCATACTGCAGCAAGTCCGTAACAAACATTGCCGGAATTTCATCATGGCCGCGTTCGTCGTCCAGTACAACCGCTTTACCCTGCAGGGCCGCCTGAAATGCTTCCGACCCCAGCACCTGTATAAACGTTTTTTGCAAACTGTTAGGCGCGGACCACAACACCATACCGTCAGGACGGTATGTGTTACGCTTGTACCATTCCGGCACAGCATTTGAATGACTGCTTTTGCAGCAGTTTTCTGCAGCAGCATCAGCACAACAAATTCCCTCACACGCTGTAACAATACAGGTTGCCCCGCCGAAACTGCGCCCTAACAGAAACAACTTTTCCGGCTGCAGCGTTTTACGGACAAAATCCAAAACCGCTTTCAGCTCCGCAATCTGATTGGTCAGCATGGTGCACCAGCTGAAATTGAAACGAACCACAGAGCAAATGGATTCTCCGATTTCATCCGCCAGTTGCGCAGCCCGTCCGCCGCCTTCCATAGATCCGCGGAAACCATGTGCTATCACCAAAACGTTACGCCGTTTTGTCTCCACTTCACACAAATTGATTACGCCGCTCAATTCACCAAACGGCCCCGCGACGGTAAAATTCTGTCTCATATTGCCTCCAAGCATCCACTCATTGCTTTAATCAACGAATTGTTTAAATAATCTTCCTATAAAAATATATAAATATCAAATACAGGAAAGATAAATTTTTCAAATATTTAAATAGCATTTTACGTTACAGATAACACCCCTGCAGCTACGCCTGCCAGACTTTCCCGGCCAACACATCTACGCAGCTTAGTTTGCCGCCGCTCATATACGCACCGGTATCGCACATGATAACATGATTTGCCAAAAACAGCGGCTTCGGCGTACGCCGTTCCTTCCCGGTGAGCTTCATCACTTTCTGCACCGGCGTATGCCCCACCACAAGGGTCTCCTCCCCTTTATACTGTTCCCACCACTGCTGCCGCCGCCAAAGCATATCAAATTCATTTTGCACCGCCAGCGGCACATCGGGATCGACCCCCGCGTGACAGAAAAAGTAATCCTGATACTGATACTTAACCGGCAGATTCATCACCCACTGAAGCAGTTCTTCCTTTGTATCCGCATCCATCTCATCCAGCTGTTTCAGCGTTTCCAACCCGCCGTTATCCAGCCAGGAACCCGCATAATCTACAATCAGGTTATTATAGCTTCCACGCTTCTGCATAAAATAGGAAGACATCATCACTTCATGATTGCCCATCAGGCAGACCACAACATCCGGATACTGCTGCTGCAACGCAAAAATATATTGCAGACACCGGCCCGGATCCGGGCCCCGGTCAATGTAATCCCCCAGAAAAATCAGCAGATCTTCATCCGGGTTGAATCGGATTTTGTCCATCAGCTTTATTAACTTTTCATACATGCCGTGTACGTCGCCGATGGCCAGCACACGGGAATAACCGAATAAGTTCTGCATGATACCTTCACTGATCTTCCACTACCGCATTCTTAACTGTCAAATTACTTATTGTCTTTATTTTCACTTTACTATAATTATTATATGTGATGTCATATTTAACGTCAATTAACATTCTCGTCTTTATAGATTCACTCACTTCCCCGCCACCTGGTCGTTAAAACGACCAACCTGAGAACGCTAATACGCATGGTTACTGGAGTTTGGTTCCACTACCTCTCAATATATAGAGGAGTGACAGTTTATATGTCCATACAGGCAAAGCCGTTACATATAACTGGCAAACTGTTAGAGAGTGGAAGCTTAGGGTTTCCCGCAACTATCCCCTGAACATCTGGATCCAGAAATGCGTAAACTCCGTACCTTCTTTACGGCAATAGCCCACGCCCAACTCCTTATAATCTTTGTTCAGGATATTAGCGCGGTGCCCCGGCGAACGCATCCACTGAGCCACCACTTCTTCCGGCGTGATTTACAACTTATATTTACATTAGTCAGAGTAATCCTCGTAAAGAAACGTTGAGCTTTTTTTTTAAATGTTTTATAATATTATAAAGAATCCATAAAGCCAGTTTGATAATCAGATTCAAAAATCAGCTTGGTTATTTTTAAAATATTTTATTTGCTTTTTTAAATTTTATTAAGGAAGGTTCATCATGAAGTTATCATTGCAAATGCAAGCCAAAAACCAAAACGCTTTAATCACGGACGAGCATAGCGCGCGTCTGCCTATGGTGCGAATCACAAAAGTAATCCTGCAGAATTTCAAAAATGTGGAATACGGCGAAATCGACTTCCACTGCGGCAAATACTTCGTACCTTATGGCACCAAAGCCGACATCCTGGGCCTGTACGGACAGAACGGTTCCGGCAAAACAGCGCTGATTGACGCGCTGTATATTTTAAAAGAACTGCTGCGGGGCAGCAAGGTGCAGAATCTGTTTGCGGAATGTGTCAATAAGAATGCGGAATTTGCAAAACTGACATTCCTGTTTGAACTGCAGTATGAAGATGGACGCGTCCGCAAAGCGATGTATGAGTTCTGCATAAAAGCGGTAGCGAATTCGGCTGATGCAGACGCAGGTTTGGGAGCTTCCCCGGATTTTATCGCAGCACCCTTTTCCAAAAACAAGGTACGAATCCTGGACGAAGTGCTCAGCATGTCCGGTCCGTTTTGCGGCAGCGAGCATCGCATGAACCCGATTATCGATACAACCAGCAACGAGCTTCCCTTTGGCCCCAAGTCACGCCACAAGTTTATACTCGGACAGGATAAAAGCAGCCAGAAAACGCTCCAGTTAGAGGTAAACAAACGTCTGGCACAGGAACGCTCCCAGTCTTTCATCTTTATGCGTGAAACGCTGGAGTATCTGAAAAGCATCGGGAACTACTCCGAATATCTGCAGGTATTGCTGGAACTGAATTTTTTCGGACTGAACTATTTCTTTGTTGTCAACACCCGTTCCTCCGGACTCATCCGCCTGAACCTGGCGTTGCTGCTGCACACGCCCATGGGTTCCTTCCCCATCCAGACAGACGACCGGCCTACCGATATGCCACAGGGAACCTATGAAATTGTTTCCCGGTACATTCCCAGGATAAACACAGTCATTGAGCAGCTGATCCCCGGCCTTTCCATTAAACTGAACCCCCTGGCCAGGACAGTCATGAAAGACGGTTCCCCCGGTCAGCTTGTAGAGCTCATTGCCGTACGCAACGGAATAGAACTGCCCCTGCGGGACGAATCGGACGGGATCCGTCGTCTGATTTCCATGCTGAGCCTTTTGACCGCTGCATATAATGATCCGTCTTTCACCCTTGCCATCGACGAATTCGACGCAGGCATCTTTGAGTACATCTGGGGCGAGATGCTGGAGATTTTCGCCAAGCACGGCGTAGGCCAGCTGATCTTCACCGCCCACAACCTGCGGCCTCTGGAAGTGATCAGCAAAAAGTTCCTGTATTTCACCAGCACAGACCCGAAAGACCGCTATGTGCAATTGAAGAGCATCGCCCGCACCAACAACATGCGCAACGTGTATTTCCGCCAGATTGAACACGGCAACGAGGAAAAAGTGTACAACGAAACCAAGCGCGATGAGATTATCAAGGCGCTGCGGAGCGTGAAGGAATAGAGGAAAAGGCTGCCAGTTTAATTGAAAAAAAAGATACCATTTGAAAACTTTGACTGTGGTGTTTTATAAAATATGATGATAGAGTCGACCGCATCACAGAATTGTTAATGATCTTAAAAGTGAAGAGCCTCCGCTGTCATGAAAGGCAGCGAAGGCTCTTTTAATTACGATTCTGTTTTCCTGTAAATGGTTCTGTAAGGAGACGCGGATTTACACCGGCGTCTTCGTTACGGTTACCTGTGCTTATTGTTTTTTCCGTTTCATGAACATCCAGATACCGCCGCCGATCAAAACTATCGGCAGACCAAAGATCAGCAGATCAAATATATCAAAGCCATCGTCTCCCTCTGCCGCATCACCTTTTTTTGGCAGTTCTGCCTTGCCTACGGCAACCTTCCAGGTACGTTCCATTTTATCGTATTTGGCAGTCACATCAGCCAACCCGTCAGCCTTACCCACAAGCACGCCGTCTTTAATCTCGGCAATCTTGCTGTCGCTTACGCTCCACTGGGGCTTTACTTCCCCTTCCTGCCCGGTGATGTAAGAGGACAGTTCCAGCTTTTCGTTAACGTCTATATGTGACGGCAGTGCATCACATTCCAGCTTTGGGACATAGGCGGTCACCTCCACCTTAAAATCACGGGAGGCATTATCCACGGTTATTTTTCCACTAATCGTCGCGACGCCTTCAGCTTTGGCAGCCAGCGTACCATCACCGGCCACGCTGACTTTGTCATCGGCGCTGGATTTTAAATCGGACAATTTATATTTCAGATTACCGGGAATGGTAACTCTCAGTTTGCTGCTTTCTCCTACTTTAATGGCAGGGTCTGCCGGTTCCACATTCACCACGGCACTGATAGTATACAGGTTGTCCTTAGTGTCGGCATCTTTCCCATCTGTCTTTTCCTCAGTAGCCCCTTCCGGCACGGGAACCTCTTCTTCCTCTTCTTCCGGTAACAGGGGCGCTTTCTTTGTCGTGAGCATGGTAGCAGGAGAGCCGTAAATCAGCTTCGGGTTCTTAACATCATCGTTGCGGTAGACCGCAGTCAGGTCTGCTGCCACCAGGAACCGGGCAAACAGTTTGTTATCCGGCTGATGAATGGCCCGTATATCATAGAACCAACCTCCAACGGCTTCATGAGCATATACCAGCCGGTACGGTCTGTTAGCACTGTTCAGGCTGGTCTTTACCGGGGAAATTCCTTCCAGGACTGCCATAGCCGCCGCTTCCGAAACGTCAAATCCCTTTTCCATAAATTCATAAGCGCCGCTCACATCAGCCGGCATGGAGCCTTCCTGTTTCACAGTAATCGTTTTGTCTTTCAGGGTAAATGTCAGTTTCACCGGTTTTTTATCTACATCAAATTCAGCTTCGCCCACGCCGTTATCATTGACCAGTAAAATGCCGGCCGTACTGAAATCATATGAACTGTCTTCCGCTTCACTGCCCCGCATTACGTCAAATTCAAACAGGAAGAGACCTTCTTCCATGGGTTTAATGATGAGGTGCCCGTTGTTGTACTGGGAGCTTTCTTTCCAAGTATAATTGCCTTCCGCCTTTTTCCATTCCTCGCCGCCTTTAGCCATACCCACAGCGGAAACGGCCAGCATTACAATCAGCGTCAGCATAAAAACCGCAAGCTTTGTTATCTTAATATTTCGTTTCATGTCCTTACGCCTCCTTACAGTGCCAGCCTGAATTTTGCCGTACGGGGCGATCTGCCGTCAACCCAGTACTTAATCGTATATACACCTCGGGGAGAACGTCTGCCCGAATTCTTTGTGGCCCAGCCGTTCCAGTCGAAACAGAACCACTGGTTGGAATTACTCGACTTGAAGTTGAAACTGCGCACCAGTTGATTTTTATTGTTGAATATCTGGAAATGCAAACCTTTTCCTCTGGCATTATTCCGTTTGAAATATAACCGCTGCATCAGGTCGCCGTTATCGTTCCGGATAACCTTTGTAGAATGATATTGCAGAAAAGAAGCACCAGGGTATGTAAAAGGAATCGTTATATATTCTTCACCCCAATTGTAATACGGCTTATACGTGACCAGTTTGTATTTTCCGGCCTTAAACCGGGACATGTTAAGCCGGTATGAGTAATACCCGTAAGTTGTATTATTCTTTTTATACACTTTTTGGGGCTTCATGACTTTAAAATTCGCGATTCTTTTATTCTTGCTATCCAGGATATAAGCTCCCCTTTGCGAAGTATGTCCTGCCCAAGACATCCACGCAAAGCCTTTTGTACCGTTAAATGTTACTTTTGAAGAAAACCCTTTTACGGCAGCAAACACTGTCACGGTAACAAGAAATACCGCCACAAGGCTTAGGGCTATTATTTTTCGTGCCCGATCCATAATAACAAACCTCCTTAAATGTATATAAATTTTAAACAACCTGAATAATACATCCTCCCTTGTTTCCATTGAGGAGGATCTGTTCATCATCCTTTCGACCCGTCGATATTGTAAATCATCACATCGCCGCCATCGCTGTCGAAGCGGTACACGGCGCTTAAATCTTTCGGCACCATGAAAGTGCGGAGCAGCTTACCATTTTGGAATACTTTAACGGCAAAGCCATAATTCTTAATGATGTATTTGTATTTCGGCATCATACTGCCCGTCACCGCTTCGGGTATGATCTGCAGCGTCTTATCCGTAAAGTCGGTGTTGGTTTCGCGAACAGGCAGCGCGGCAACCAGTGCACAGGCGGCGAACTCGTCAGCCCGCGGCGTACGGTTTTTATTCAATACATATTCACCGCGGACGTCTGGTAAACGCAGTCCGTTATGTCCGAAATAGTCCAGGATCAGCCCGTCTTTTCCTGACGTGACGCCGGCATGCATCAGATTAATTTGTACATCATCCAGCATGACCCCGGTCCCGTTTCCTCTATGGATGCCCTGGACTTCGGCGCCGGTGGAAAACTGGGCGCCCAGGCGGAGCTGGACAGGTTTCATGCCGGCTTTGATATATTTCTTGTCCGGAGGAGAATCCGTGATTGCCAGACCGATAATCTGACCGCCCAGTGCGACAGCCGGTGCCTGGGATAACGCTTCCCAGCCTTTTTCGTCATCGGTTCCGTTATAATCACAGGCGTGCAATGTAATCACCGGCCATTGATCCGGCAACACTGTAACATTGATATACGCATTTGTCACGCCGTTGTCATTTTTCCGTTCATACCGTCCGGCAACTGGGGGCCACACCTCATCCCTGTCGCTCCAATACCAGTTCGCTACAGAACGTTCCGCATTCTTCCCCGTTTTAGGCGCCGCGCTTACTGTATCTGTAACAGAAGCCAGCGTTAATGCGAAACACAATGCCGCCATACCGAATTGCACGCTTTTTCTCATACCGAATTTTCGCCTCCCCATAAAATAACATAACAACTGATCATGAATTAAGGAGTGTTTCCTTAATGGTCCCAAAGAAAACCAAACGCGATCATACCCGCAGCCAACAGAATCACAACCGCCGCACCAACGGGCAATATCGCCTGCGCCGCCATGGCGACAACGGTGTCATCCGGTCCGGCTTGCTGACGCTTTGCATGTTGCCGGCACAGCCATAGGCCTGCCCCATAGGAAAGAAGGGTAACCATTATCCAGAATAAAAAACGGAATGAGATTTCGTTACCGGGAAGCTGCGTCAACGCACCGCCAATGCCTATAACCTGAAGGACAAACAATTTCCATTGTACTGCCGCTTCTCCGTATTTTTTAGCATAAGTCCGGTTCAGGAAAAAACCAACCACACAGCAAATAACAGAAAGAATCATCATAACGCCGCTGCCCAATGAACATCTCCCCCGCTTCTCTATGATTCCTTAACTAAAATACCTGCTCGTTGCTGCATCCCATCATTTTCCCAGCCAGTCCACCAGCACATAACGGTCCGCATCAGCAGGCGAACGGGTCACGGTAAACATATACCGGCCAATGAGTTCAGGCACATCTTTCGGATCCTCTTTCCTCCACTGCTCTTCCGTGCCATGAGTATCTCCGGCAAAACCTGAAGACGCAGTGTAAATGTTGACAATGCCTGTCCCCACGCCATCCCCGTTTTCGTTCCAATCTGCCACCTGCGCAAACCTGACGGCTTCCCCGCCGGCTTTCGGCACAATGTACAAATTGTTCGTCAGCTTATACCGGTCGGTAGAAACAGCGTTGATACGGCGACCAAAATATTTGTACACAGCGGCTTCCACCGCTTCTTTTTTTACACCGCTGTATCCTTCGTTCACATTCACCAGATCATAATGACGGTTGAGCAGATTGTGCTCCACACCGAAATTCACAAAAGTTTCCATGGGCATCTCATTGTTCACCACAAAACTCTCCACATGGGCTTCCGCAAAATTGCTGAAAAAGGTATCCAACTTGTCCCGCTGCGCAGCATCTAATTCGGTGCGGCTTGCAGCGTCTGCCGGTAAAGCAAGTACAACCATCAGAAGCGATGCCATAAGTAATGTTAAAAACTTTTTCATGCAAAATCCCCCTTTGCTTTTGTCTTTTGATTTAAATACTTACAGAATAAATTACCGCATCCAATAACGCTGCGCAAAATGCTCACACAGCAAAACATAACAAATCATTGATTAATAATAAAACCAGAACAGTATGCCACCAAAAACTACGCTGCACACATTCACAAGTACAAGAATCTTGAACAGCTTCTTCCTGTCACCCCGGATGAAATAACAGCACAGGCAAAATTCCAGCAGTATCACTGCAATTTCTCCCAGGACAACAGCCACCCAATACCAGTCAAAAGGATCCTGTTCCAAAAATTCATTCAGCAGCAGGTTACTGACAATATTAACAACAGCAAATCCTGCCAATTCTTTTGGCTTGCGGTAACCGCAAAAATAAAAAACAGGAACTTCTATCAGTACAGTGAGAAGCGCCACTACCAAAAACGTCTCTTCTATTTCCGCCCAGTCTACAAAAATCCGGGTCCCGGGAATCAGCGGCGTAGGAGCAATTACATCAAAAAACATCGACACAGCCTCCCCGTCTCAATACTGCTTTTCAAAAAATTCCAGGCACTTTTCATACACCATTTCCCGCGAGTCATCCAGCGTCACCACATGCCGTGCTTCCGGGAGCCAGAGGATTTCTTTCTGTGTTTCCGGAACACATTTCAACTGTTCGTAAAGATATGTTGCACTCTGTGCTTTTACCGTATGGTCTTTTTGCCCCTGCACAATCAGCGTGGGAATTTTTATTTTTCCCAGATATTCCGCTTTACAAAGCTTTATCAGTTCCAACAAGCTTGGCACCGGTTTCGTTGGCATTTCCGTGTAGCCCTGCATATATTCTTCCGGCACATTGTAACTGTGTTGCCCTGTATGAATACGCGGAATGAAATAACGCAACAGTTTTACAAAAGGTATACGCCAGTCCTGCAAAAACACAGGCGTTGCCAACAGTATCAGTTTTTCCACAGAACAGGTCTTTGCGCGGTTTTCTGCCGGGTCTTCCCAGTTTCCATTTATAAACAATTCTTCCGAAGAATCCTTTGGTGAAAACTCCGCCGCCGCTCTAATGGCCAGCAGACCGCCCATGGACTGCCCTGCTATGTAGATGTGGCGGCAGTAACTGTGCAGTGCTTTCACACCATCTTCTACTGCTTTGTACCAGTCCGGCCAGGTAGTCTGCTCCAGCGCTTCTACCGTTGTGCAATGTCCGGCCAGGCAGACGCCCAGCACAGTATAACCACCCTTTGCCTGCAAAAAGTTCCCTAACATACGCATTTCCGCCGGAGCGCCGGTGTAACCATGAACTAGCAATACACCTGCATCCCGGCTGCCATGCAGGAAAAACGTGCCGGAGTTTCGGTGTGCCTGTCTGCTCATGATTGCCTCCGTGTAGACTGTGTGGATATTCTATATTCTAATTTATATTATAACACAAAAAGTGAACTTACAAAACAAAAACAGGACTGCCGAAACAGTCCTGTTTTATGATTTATAAATTCAATTGTCAATCAGCAACGTATTATTTGAACATTCCCAGCAGGATACCGCCGTGGGCAGCCAGCAACGGAGCAAATACCAGGGAAACGATGGTCATCAGCTTCAGCAGGATGTTCATAGCCGGTCCGGAAGTATCTTTGAAAGGATCGCCTACGGTGTCGCCGGTAACCGCCGCTTTGTGCGGGTCGGAACCTTTGCCGCCGTGTACGCCGGATTCAATATACTTCTTCGCGTTATCCCAAGCGCCGCCCGCATTGGCCATCATAATTGCCAGCAGTACACCGGCAGCCAGCGCGCCGCCAATCATTCCGCCCAGAGCGGCAGGCCCTAACAGCATGCCAACCAGAAGCGGGAACGCAATCGCGATGACGCCGGGGGCAATCATTTTGTTCAGTGCGGCAGCGGTAGAGATATCTACGCAACGGCGATAGTCACCGCGAGCCTTGCCTTCCAGCAGGCCGGGGATCTCATGGAACTGACGGCGAACTTCCACTACCATTTCGTTAGCAGCTTCACCAACGGATTCCATGGTCATAGCGCCAAACACAAACGGCAGGGTGGCGCCAATGAATACGCCAATCAGAACAACCGGATCCAACAGGTCGATAGCTTTCAGTTTAACAACCTGAGAGTATGCGGAGAACAGAGCCAGCGCGGTCAGCGCGGCAGAACCAATGGCAAAGCCTTTGCCAATAGCAGCAGTAGTATTGCCGACGGAGTCCAGGGTATCAGTGATTTCACGAACGCTTGCGGGCAGTTCAGCCATTTCCGCAATGCCGCCTGCGTTATCGGAGATAGGACCGTAACAGTGCCGGATTAGCCATGCCTCCCATTACAAAGAACGCGATGAATACCGCGATGCAGATGAATACGATTGGCAGGAAAGTGGAATACATACCTACTGCCAGACCTGCGATGATTACGGTTGCGTGACCGGTTTCCGCCTGGTCAGCGATTCTCTTAACGGAGCTGTAATCAGCAGATGTGTATACTTCGGTGATCTTACCAATCAGCAGACCTACAACCTGGCCGGCAGCGATAGCCCAGAAAGCATTCATGTTACCGAACAGAGAGTTGGACAGGTAAGCAGCAGCGCCAATGGTCAGGATGCCGGCGATGTAGGTACCGGTGTTCAGGGCGCCCTGCGGATTGGTGGATTTGCTGTGACGGACATACAGAATACCAATAATAGAAGAAACAATACCGGACAGAGCCAGCAGGAACGGATAAGCTACACCTTCGCCGCCTTTGAACGCAACCGCACCCAAAGTCAAAGCAGAGATGATAGCGCCTACATAAGATTCAAACAGGTCAGCGCCCATACCGGCTACGTCGCCTACGTTATCGCCTACGTTATCGGCGATGGTAGCAGGGTTACGGGGATCGTCTTCCGGAATACCGGCTTCCACCTTACCTACCAGGTCAGCGCCTACGTCGGCAGCTTTGGTGTAGATACCGCCGCCAACACGGGCAAACAGTGCGATGGAACTTGCGCCCAGACCGAAACCGGTTACGATATCCATGTTCGCACCGTTTTCGCCAAACAGAGCAAAAGCCAGCGCTACACCGGTGATGCCCAGGCCAACCACGCCCAGACCCATTACGGAACCGCCGGAGAAAGCAATCTGCAGCGCCTGGGGCATGCCGTGTTCAGCAGCCGCCGTGGTACGAACGTTAGCTTTGGTGGCAACATTCATGCCGCAGTAACCGGCCAGAATGGAGAAAACTGCGCCGGCAATGAAGCAGACTGCTGTCATGGGAGCCAGGAAAATACCGATGATAATTGCAACAACCAGAATGAATACAGCCAGTGCTTTGTATTCACGGTACAGGAACGCCATAGCACCTTCGTGAATGTGCCCGGAAATTTCCTGCATCAGTTCATTGCCGGCTTCCGCTTTCATGATGGAACTGCTCAGCATGGCAGCGACTAGAAGCGCGAGGATACCGGCGCCAATGGATAACATGATAAAACTACTCAAGATGTAATCCCCTTTCGACAAAATAAAAATATAATTTAAAATTTTAAAGGGCCAAGCCCTTTATTAACACTGTTTTGTGAGTCTGTACCCACATGCCTGAAACCATGTTGCGCCTCTTTGATGCGCAACCTCAGTCATGCATCTGCCTGATCAGGCAGCCCGCCGCTTTTCCTTATCAATAAAGCGCCGGGTCATGCATTGAGTTTGGCAAGAGCTAACGTAATGACACCGAAGGCCGTCCCCAGCACAATCGTAGCCTTAGACAAAACCGTATCCAGATCATTTCCCTTACCAAAGAAGGCACCATCACCGCCACCGAAGGAGCTGGACAAGCCCGCGCCTCTGCCAGTCTGCAGCAGTACCGCCCCAATCAGGGCCACACAGACGATGAAGTCCACTACCATCAAGACAGTTTCCAGCATTTACTTACCTCCTTCACTAATTATTCCTGTGTCAGTACCACAGTATTTTACCACAACTTGACAACTGTGGCAATAATAAATGTCAATTTTTTTCACAGAGTTTTACGGAACGATAATTACATATTATAAAACCTTGTTTCCCTTCAATCATATAGTGGTAGGAAAGTGTTAGCCGGAAGGAAGTACGTAAAAACAGGGGAACTGCTTTACACAGTTCCCCTCACTTGCTTTGTACCGCAAACTACATTCACCGTTTCAATCCTTGATTATAATAATTAACGAATGGTTTGGAATGGTTTGCGAACTAACTGTTCTAATCGGTTTGCAGCTTATTTGTTCAGATTGTAGAACACTTCCATGCCGCCGTATGTTGCAGCCGGGCCAAGGTCTTCTTCAATGCGCAGCAGCTGGTTATATTTCGCCACGCGGTCAGTACGGGCCGGCGCGCCGGATTTAATCTGGCCGGCGTTCAGCGCAACTGCGATGTCAGACATGGTAACGTCCTCTGTTTCGCCGCTGCGGTGGGAAACGATGGCGGTATAGCCGTGACGTTTTGCCAGTTCCACAGCCCGGAAGGTTTCGGTGAGGGTACCAATCTGGTTCACTTTAATCAGGATGGCATTGGCCACACCTTTGTCGATGCCCATCTGCAGGCGCGCCGCGTTGGTAACGAACAGATCGTCGCCTACCAGCTGCACTTTGTCGCCCAGCTTCTTGGTGAGGGCAGCCCAGCCCTTCCAGTCGTCTTCAGCCAGGCCGTCTTCAATGGAGATAATCGGATATTTCGCAACCAGATCCGCCAGATAGTTGACCATCTGGGTGCTGGTCTTGGGGGCGCCTTCCGCCAGCATATGATACTTGCCGTCTTTGTAGAATTCGCTGGCAGCTACGTCCATAGCCAGCATAATGTCTTTACCAGCTTTGTAGCCGGCTTTAGCAATGGCTTCCATAATTACGTCCAGTGCTTCCGCATTGGATTCCAGATTCGGAGCAAAGCCGCCTTCATCGCCCAAACCGGTGCTCAGGCCTTTGGCTTTCAGGATGCCTTTCAGGGCGTGGTAAATTTCCACGTTCATGCGCAGGCATTCGCTGAAACTCTTCGCTCCTACCGGCATGATCATGAATTCCTGGATGTCAACGTTATTGTCCGCATGGGAGCCGCCGTTGAGGATGTTCATCATGGGAACCGGCAGTTCATGGGCATTGGTGCCGCCCAGATACTGATACAGAGGCAGGCCTACATAGTTGGCTGCCGCTTTGGCAACGGCCATGGATACGCCCAGAATTGCATTGGCGCCTAACTTTGCTTTGTTGGGAGTCTCATCTAAACGAATCAGCAATTCGTCAATTTCAATCTGGCGGGTAGCATCCAGTCCGATCAGCGCTTCGGCAATAATGTCATTTACATTTTCCACCGCTTTCATAACGCCTTTGCCAACATAACGCTTCTTGTCGCCATCCCGTAATTCTACCGCTTCATGCACACCGGTAGACGCACCGGAGGGGACCGCAGCGCGGCCCATAGTACCGTCTTCCAGGATTACTTCAACTTCAACAGTGGGATTGCCGCGGGAATCCAGAATTTCGCGTGCATAGACTTGCGTAATAATAGACATGATTATCACCTTATCCTTTCTCTTTACCTGTTTTGATTTTATAAAATAATTCTTTTAAACTTTTGCAATTATAAAACACATAGTGCTCGAACAAAACACGCACGGCTTTGCAAAATCCGTGTACAAATACAAACTACTCCAAAAGGCTCTTCCCTGTCATGGCCTTCGGCTGCTGAATCTTCAAAAACTGAAGCAGTGTAGGAGCAATGTCAGCCAGCCGTCCTTCATGCAGTTTAACTTTCTCTTTGCTGATGACAATAAACGGAACTTTGTTTGTAGTGTGAGCCGTGCAGGGCGTTCCGTCTTCGTTCTGCATCTTTCCAGCGCCTGAATCTTTTCAACAATTCTTCCAGCGCAGGCATCCACGGTTTCCATGGCCTTTACCGCGGCTTCCATGATACCGGTATGCCCTACCATATCCGGATTGGCAAAGTTCAGGATCACTACATCGTATTTATCTTCGTCCAGTGCTTTAAGCAACGCTTCCGTCACCAGGGGCGCACTCATTTCCGGCTGCAGGTCGTAGGTCGCGACTTTCGGCGACGGTATCAGGATACGGTCTTCCCCGGCATTGGGTTCTTCCACGCCGCCGTTAAAGAAGAAGGTTACATGAGCGTATTTTTCCGTTTCCGCAATACGCAGCTGCTGCAGCCCATTCTTCGCCAGTACTTCGCCCAACGTATCTTCATAATGTTCCGGCGGATACGCGGTAGGAATGTCGATGGTCGCATCATACTGGGTCATGCCGACCATATGCACCGGCCTGGCTTCTGCAGACCGTTCAAAATACGGGAACTCTTCATCATGCAGTGCACGGGTAATTTCTCTGGCCCGGTCCGGGCGGAAATTATAGAAGATCACGCTGTCACCCTTACGAATACAGGCAGCAGATTTCTCTCCCGCATCAGCCGCTTCGTTTTTCTGCGCTACACAGAACGGCACTACGAACTCATCGTTCACACCCGCTTCATAGGAAGCCTGAATGCCTTCTGCAGCGGAAGCAAAAACTGCACCGTCCCGCAAAACCATATTGCGATAGGCTTTTTCCAGACGTTCCCAGCGTTTATCCCGGTCCATGGCATAATAGCGGCCGCTGACCGTTGCAAAACAGCCAACGCCTTCTTCCTGCATAAAGGCTTCCAGATCCTGCACATAAGGAATTGCGCTTTGGGGCGGCACATCCCGGCCGTCCAGAAAAGCATGTACATAAACCTTTTGCAGTCCTGCCGTCTTTGCCATTTCCAGCAGCGCTTTCAGATGATCAATGTGACTGTGAACGCCGCCGTCACTGAACAGGCCCATCAGGTGCAGAGAACTGTCCTTTTCTTTTGCATGCCTCAGCGCATCCAGCAACACCTGGTTCTTAAAGAAACTGCCTTCTTTGATGGCATGGGAAATCAGGGACAGGTCCTGGTAAATAATCCGGCCCGATCCGATATTCAAATGCCCTACTTCCGAATTCCCAATCTGACCAGCCGGCAGCCCTACATCTTCCCCGCTGGCCTCCAGCTTTGTGTTGGGATAATCCGCAAAGTAGCTGTCCAGGTGCGGGGTACTGGCTGTCGTCGCCGCATTGTAAGGACCGGCCGGGGCAATGCCCCAGCCGTCCAGAATCATTAACATTACCGGCTTCTTTGCCATTTGTTCTCCTTCAAAGTCTCTTAATTAAAAACTGCGGACAATCTTCGCAAAGCTTTCCACCTTCAGGCTGGCGCCGCCAACCAATACGCCGTCAATGCCGTTGATGCAGAACTGGGCCGCATTGGTGTCTTTTACGCTGCCGCCGTACAGGATACGGATATGCCTTGCAACGTCTTCGCCAACGATTTCGTTCAGCTGTTTACGGATAAACAGGCAGACTTCCTGGGCATCCTGCGCTGTTGCAGTATTGCCGGTGCCGATAGCCCAGATGGGTTCATAGGCAACGGTCAACAGTTTCGCCTGTTCTGCTGAAATCCCTGCCAGCGCACTCTTCAGCTGTCCTTCAATTTTGGCGTTAGTGGCGCCCTGCTTCCGTTCCGCTTCTGTTTCGCCGACACACAGTACCGGTTTCAGCTGGTTGCGGTACGCAGCTTTCATTTTCTTTGCAATGATTTCATTGTCCTCTTTGAAAATTTCGCGTCGTTCGCTGTGGCCTACCAGCACATATTCACAGCCAATGTCCGCAATCTGTGCGCCGGACACAGCGCCGGTAAAAGCTCCTTCGTCTTCCCAGCACAAATCCTGCGCGCCATAGCCCACCGATTTACCGTCAATGGCTTCCGCTACACTTTCCAACGCCGTAAAAGGTGGGAAAATCACGACTTCATTGACAGTACCGTTCGTTTCGGTAACCAGATTCTGGGCCAGTTCGACCGCTTCGTCAACGGTCTTGTACATCTTCCAGTTACCGGCCACAAAAGGGCGCCGCACCTCGTCCAGCGCCTCCACACCCGGCAGCACTTTGCCTTCCAGATATTCCAGAGAAGCGCCGCCACCGGTGGAAATGTGGCTGATTTTATCTTCCAGACCAATCTTCTTGATAGCCGCTACGCTGTCGCCGCCGCCTACGATGCTGACTGCATTGCTGTCCGCAACGGCTTTGGCAACCGCTTCCGTTCCTTTACAGAATGCATCCATTTCGAATACGCCCATCGGCCCGTTCCAAACTACCAGTTTGGCATCTTTTACCGCATCTGCATACAGTTTGCAGGTTTCCGGACCGATATCCAGTGCCATGTAATCCTGGTTCAGATCATCCAGCGCAGACACTTCATACACGGAATCCGGTTTGAATTCTGCTGCCATCACCAAATCTACAGGCAGAAGAATCTTAACATTCTTCACGGAAGCTTCGGCCATAATACGTTTAGCTTCTTCAATCTTATCGTTTTCTACCAGAGACTTGCCCATAGGGATACCTCTGGCCGCAAGGAATGTATTGGCCATGCCGCCGCCAATCAGCAGCGTATCCACTTTGCCCAGCAGGTTTACGATTACGCCGATCTTATCCGAAACTTTTGCGCCGCCGATGATAGCGGTAAACGGATGCTCCGGATTATTCACAGCATCGCCGATAAAACGTATTTCCTTTTCCAGCAGGAAACCTGCCGCGCTGGGCAGGAAATGGGTTACGCCTTCCACCGATGCATGAGCCCGGTGCGATACGCCGAAACCATCATTTACATACAAATCTGCCAGGGAAGCCAGCTTCTCCGCAAATTCCAGATTGTTTTTCTCTTCTTCTTTATGGTAACGCAGGTTCTCTAACAGCAATACGGATCCGGTCTCCAGTTTTTTCGCCGCTTCTTCCGCCGCCGGCCCGATGCAGTCTTCCGCAAAGGCAACCGGTTTTCCCAACAACTCTTCCAGATGCTTTGCTATTGGTTTCAGTGTATATTTGGGATTAGGCTCGCCCTTCGGACGGCCCAGATGGCTCATTAAAATTACAGCCGCCTCATGGTCAAGCAGATACTGAATGGTAGGCAGCGCGGCCACCATACGGTTATCATCCGTAATGTTGCCTTCAGCATCCTGAGGTACGTTAAAATCGACACGCACCAGAACCTTTTTGCCGGCAACATCCAAATCGGAAAGGATTTTTTTATCCAAAGAAATCATGCTCCTTTCAAAAATCTGATATCATTTCAAGATTCTTAATTAAATTAATAAAATATAAATACTTGTTACAATATGAAAAAGCACCGTTAGAAATTTTATAAAACGATTATCCTGTAAATGCAAACAAAGCCGACGCCCTGTAAAAAGAGGGCGCCGACTTACCAATCAATTACAGACCTTTTTTGCCAACGTAACGGGCAAGGTCGACCAGACGGCAGGAATAACCCCATTCATTGTCATACCAGGCAACCACTTTGGCCAGGCGTTTGCCGATCATCATGGTGGACTGACCGTCAATGACGGAGGAAACCTCACAGCCGATGAAATCGCTGGATACCAGCGGCAGATCCGTATAACCCAGGATGCCTTTCAGTTCGCCTTCCGCCGCTTCCTTTAACGCAGCATTGATTTCTTCCACGGTAGCATCTTTTTCCAGGTTAACCGTCAGGTCGGTCAGGGATACGTCCGGAGTCGGAACGCGCAGGGCAAAGCCGTTCAGTTTGCCTTTCAGTTCCGGCAGCACCAGGGCAACCGCTTTTGCAGCACCGGTGGTGGTAGGAATGATAGACATGGCAGCAGCGCGGGCGCGGCGCAGGTCTTTGTGGCTTACATCCAGAATCTTCTGGTCATTAGTATAGGAATGAACCGTTGTCATCAGACCGCTTTCAATACCGAATTTTTCCAGCAATACTTTGGTAAAAGGTGCCAGGCAGTTCGTGGTGCAGGATGCATTGGAAATGATATGATGTTTTTTCGGATCGTATTTATCTTCATTTACACCCATAACAATGGTGATATCTTCATTCTTGCCCGGAGCGGAAATGATAACCTTCTTCGCGCCGTTATCAATATGAGCCTGAGCTTCTTTCGAATCTTTGAATTTACCGGTGCATTCCAACACGATGTCCGCGCCATATTTGCCCCAGGGAATCTTGGTAACATCCGTTTCGCTGGTAACCGGAATCTTTTTTCCGTCAATTACAAGAAAGCCGTCTTCCCATGCAACATCTTCCTTCATGGTCCCGTGAACGGAATCATATTTCAACAGATGCGCCATTATTTCGCCGACCGTCCGGTTGTTGATAGCTACAACTTCTACGTCAGGAAGGCTCAGGATCCTTCTCAACGCCAGACGACCAATACGACCAAAACCACTAATACCAACTTTTACCATACTAAACTCCTCCTTAAAAAAATAATTTAGACAGTTATTAATAACTTTACCGCACAGTAGATAGCACTGTGATAATTGCCGCTATAATGCTGTCTTTTCATAATCCTAAATAAAAAGAAAATTTACTCTTCTCTTAAGGATATTGTAACATAGCCCCCTGCAAAAGTGAAGAGTAAATTTCGTTATTAACGTATCTCGAAATCAGTAAATTCTCAAAAAACGGATTTCGTTTCTACATCTGCCCGATTTAAACGCATCCATGGAAAACAATCGTGTCTTAAAGCTGACAGGCTGCCAAATCACTTAGCGATTTTGAACTGTTTCCGGATTCATATCATGATAGTGAAGTCTGTGATGAGCCGTTTTTTCCCAATCGGTTCCTTTTTTACCATAATTGGCATAGGGATCAATGGATAATCCCCCACGGGGCAAAAACTTTCCCCAGACTTCTATATATTTAGGATCCAACAACCGGATCAGGTCTTTCATGATAATATTCACACAGTCCTCATGAAAATCTCCGTGATTGCGGAAACTGAACAAGTATAATTTCAGCGATTTGCTCTCAACCAGTTTCTGATCCGGAACATATGAAATGTAAATCGTCGCAAAATCCGGTTGTCCAGTCTTTGGGCAAAGACTGGTAAATTCCGGACAGTTGAATTTGACAAAATAATCGTTTTCCGGATGTTTGTTAGGGAAACACTCCAACACATCCGGAGCGTAATCATCCCTGTATTTTGTCTTGTTTCCCAATAAACTTACACCCTGTAAATCCTTCTCTGTTCTTCCTGCTGCCATCCTTTTCTCCCATTAAATATAATGTAATAATTCCTGTTTCCTCTCCGGAGGAACTCTTGCTGTATTGGCCGGACTGATATGGATTAGTTGAACTCTGTCATTTAATTTCTGCTTCGGTTAGTTCTGAAACACAGGTTTGCAACATCCGCTTTTTCCAACGCCCTGACCAGCAGCATACCTGTAATACCGGAAATGAACTGCCCCACCAATAAGCTTGCAACCAAAACAACGTAAGGAATATGCAATAACCTGGACAACCAGACAGGAACTCCCAGACCCGGCAGTAACGTTACTGCAACAGCGACGATCCAGCACCCCAGACCGTAACGTCTTCCCATAGCAATGACACCGCTTGTCAGCACACCCATGAAAAAACCGCCAATTGCATCAACAGGGCCCAAGCCGCCCATCACAAGATTGCTGATAACATTGGCAATCCCAAAGGGAACAACCAAAAAAGGAAAAATATACGATAAACCGTACAACGCTGTAGCAATACGAACCTGATATTGTCCAAACGCAAAGCTCTGAGTACAGAGCATCACAACCAGATACAAAGCAATGCAAATCGCGCTGATTGTCAATTTTTGTGTTTTCGTGTAGTCCTGATTCATTTCTTCTCCTTTTCCAAATGTTCTTTTGAACAGCATCAGGTCGCAACCATATATCAACAAAAACGCACAATCATACAGAATATGAAAAGACATGTTTATAATTGCTTAAAACAAAATAACCATGTCATAAAAAAACGCCTATAACTATAGGCGTAAATGTTAAAAGCATTAAGCGGAATTGTATCATACAGTCATATGAAAACAATCGCCGTTCACTGCGCCCGTAGTTTTATTTAGAGACAGGATGGTCACGAACTGTCTGTTATGAAATTTGTATGCCTGCCTATTATACATAATTAAAACTGTTTTGTAAAGTACTTTTATTGATTATAACCGATTAGCATGCAACCCAAAGTAAAAGCCCCCGCACGTGTAGTACGGGGGCTTCGTCTCTGACCGGCAACAATCTATCCTCCCAGGCCGCTTCCAGCCCAGTACTTTCGACGCGTGAG
>ONAV01000061.1 GCA_900315925.1 uncultured Selenomonadales bacterium
GACCTATGCGGACGCAGGCGTTGACATTGACGCCGGCAACCGTGCGGTAGAACTGATGAAGGACAGCGTGCGGGCCAGTTACCGGCCGGAGGTCATCGGTGACCTGGGAGGCTTTGGCGGTCTGTTCGCGTTGGACACGAAAAAGTACAAAGAACCCATCCTGGTGTCCGGTACGGACGGCGTGGGCACGAAATTAAAATTTGCGTTTCTCACCAATAATCACAGTACCATCGGCCAGGACGCGGTAGCCATGTGCGTCAACGACATCCTGGTGCAGGGTGCGGAGCCGCTGTTCTTTTTGGATTACATCGCGGTGGACAAGGTGGATTCCCAGAAGGTGGCGGACATCGTCAAAGGTGTGGCGGACGCCTGCCGGGAAAGCGGCTGTGCCCTGATCGGCGGCGAGACCGCGGAGATGCACGGCTTTTACGCAAAAGATGAATACGACATTGCCGGCTTCTGCGTGGGCGTGGCGGAACGCAGCAAGATGATCACCGGAGAAGGCCGGGGACATTTTACTGGGGCTGCCGTCCTCCGGCGTGCATTCCAACGGGTTTTCCCTGGTGCGGAAGATTTGTTTTGATGTGATGAAGTTTACGGTAGATACCCCGATTCCGGAATTCGGCTGCACCCTGGGTGAAAAACTGCTGACGCCTACCCGGCTGTATCCGAAGACCTGCCTGCCGCTGATTCAAAAGTTTGACATCCACGGCATGGTGCACATTACCGGCGGCGGTTTCTATGATAATATTCCCCGGATTCTGCCGGAGGACTGCGATGCGGAAGTCCGTGCGGACGCCTGGGACGTTCCCGTTGTGTTCAAAAAACTGCAGGAATGGGGCAACGTGCCGGATAAGGAAATGTACCGCACCTTCAACATGGGCGTAGGCATGGTGCTGGTGGTTGACCCGGCGGAAGCGGACGCAGTGAGGAAACATCTGAAAGAAAACGGAGAGACCTTCTACGAACTGGGCAAGGTAATTCCGGGTCATAAGACCACGGTGATGAAAGGCGGCGTATTCGGTGAGTAAGAAAATCGGCGTAGTGGTCAGCGGGCGGGGCAGCAACCTCCAGTCCATCATCGACCACATTGCGGAAGGCAAATTAAATGTAGAGATTGCCGTGGTGGTCAGCGACCACAAAGAAGCCTTTGCCCTGGAACGGGCGGCCAAAGCCGGCATCCCCACGGCCGTAGTGGAACGGAAAGGCTGCAAGGACAAAGCAGAGTTTGAAGACAAAATTGATGCGGCGCTGCGGGAAGCCGGCGCGGAAGTGGTGGTGCTGGCCGGGTTCATGCGTATCCTCACCGGGCATTTCATCAGCCGCTGGGAACATAAGATCATCAACATCCATCCGGCGCTGCTGCCCAGCTTCAAGGGGCTGGACGCCCAGGGCCAGGCGGTGGACTACGGTGTTAAGGTAGCAGGCTGCACGGTGCATTTTGTAGACGAAGGCACGGACACGGGCCCCATCATTTTACAAAAGGTTGTGCCGGTGTTGGACGATGACACGGAAGAGACCCTGGCGGCCCGGATTTTAAAGGAAGAACATAAGGCCCTGCCGGAAGCGATCCAGCTTTGGGCAGACGGCAAACTGACCATCAAGGGCCGGAAGGTTTATGTAGCAAGATAAAATTAGTTTTGATAGTTCGCGTTGCTGTTGCGACGTAAATTTACAGATTCGTTTTGAATTCAGTGTTGAGAGAATTTGAGAACGTAAAAGGATAAGTAAGGTAGAAGGCAGAGAGGAGTACGTATGAAAATCAAGAGAGCGTTATTGAGCGTTTCCGACAAAAAGGACATTACCAAACTGGCTGCGTTCCTCCATGAGAACGGGGTGGAGATCATCTCTACCGGCGGCACCATGAAAGCCATTAAGGACGCGGGCATTCCCGTAACCTATGTCAGCGACGTGACCGGGTTCCCGGAAATCATGGACGGCCGGGTAAAGACCCTGAACCCGAAGATTCACGGCGCGATTTTAGGTGTGCGCAGCAATCCGGAACACATGGCCCAGATGAAAGAGCACGGCATTACCCCCATCGATCTGGTGGTGCCGGCCATGGTGCGGGCCTCGGCCAAGAATTTCCGCGACGTGGTGATCATCACCAATCCGGAGCGCTACGGCAAGCTGATGGATATGCTGAAGAAAGACGGCGACATCGACCTGAAAACAAGAAAATCCCTGGCTATGGAAGCATTCAAACATACTTCCGAATATGATGCCATGATTACCGGCTATCTGCAGAAACAGCTGGAAAAATAAGAATAAGTAAAATTGAGGGGAGTGCGCGACAGAACGGCAATGCCGGGAAGGCGCGGCTGCACGAATGTAACTGCGGCGCATCCACTCTCAAAATTAGTAATTGTGAGGCGTGATTCATGAATATTTTGTTAATTGGCGGAGGCGGCCGGGAACATGCTCTGGCATGGAAAATCGCCCAGAGCCCCCTGGTGCAGAGTATCCGTGTGGTACCGGGCAACCCCGGCATCGCGGAACTTCCCAAATGCAAATGTGTTTCCTTAAATCTGAATGACCTGAATGAGATTGCGGATTATGCGGAAGAGCAAAGCATCGATCTGACGGTGGTGGGGCCGGAGGCTACACTGGTGGCAGGTATCGCCGATGTGTTCCGCTCCCGGGGACTACCGATTTTCGGGCCCAACAAGAACGCGGCGGAGCTGGAAGGTTCCAAAGCGTTTTCCAAAAATCTGATGCAGAAGTACCATATTCCCACTGCGGCGTTTAAGGTTTGTACAGACATTGACTCTGCCAAAGCCTTTGTGGAAGAACAGGGCGCGCCTATCGTTGTGAAGGCGGACGGACTGGCGGCCGGCAAGGGCGTGGTGGTGGCCATGACTAAAGCAGAAGCGATGGCTGCCATTGATGACATGATGGCGGATCATAAATTCGGCGAAGCCGGCGCCCGGGTGGTGCTGGAAGAGTTCATGGAAGGCGAGGAAGCCTCCCTGCTGGCGTTTACTGACGGCAAGATTGTAGTGCCGATGGTGGCATCTCAGGATCATAAGCGCGTCAACGACGGGGACAAAGGACCCAACACCGGCGGTATGGGGGCTTATGCTCCGGCTCCGGTGATGACGGAAGCCCTGCGCATCAAGGCGGAAGAAACCATTTTGAAACCTGTGATTGCCGCATTAAATAAGGAAGGAAGAACCTATTGCGGCTGTCTGTACGCCGGCCTGATGATCAAAGGCGACAGCGTGAAAGTGGTAGAGTTCAACTGCCGGTTCGGCGATCCGGAGACCCAGGTGGTGCTGCCCCTGCTGGACAGCGATTTGGTACAGATTATGCTGGCCTGCGCCACAGGTACACTGGATGCTTCCATGGTAAAATGGAAGAACCAGGCTACCGTCTGCGTGGTCATGGCGTCCGGCGGATATCCGGGTTCTTATGAGAACGGGAAAGTGATTACCGGTTTAAAAGAAGCCGGCGCACTTGAAAACGTAGTGGTTTTCCATGCCGGAACCAAAGAAAAGGACGGAAAGGTTGTGACCGCCGGCGGCCGTGTGCTGGGTGTAACCGCACTGGCCAAAGATATTAAGAGCGCCAAAAACGCAGCCTACGGGGCCGTGGAAAAGATTCGTTTCGAAAAGGCCCATTACCGGAAGGATATTGCCTGGCGCGCGTTGTTCCGGAAGTAAGAATCTGCAGGGATGCAGGCGGTGTTTTCGTTAGAAGCAACTTGTTTTGTATTCATGGAAATTTCCGCACAAAATCCTTTGCATTATTTGCAGTTCTGTGCTATTATATTTTTTAAAATATTTCAAAGAAGGGAAGGTGTTACCATTGGCTTTTTATTACGATGAACCTGCGCATACCTTTAGTGAGTATCTGTTAGTACCGGGGTATTCTTCTTCCGAATGCATTCATTCCCATGGTCTCCGCCATCATGCAGTCTGTTTCCAATGACAAACTGGCTGTGGCTCTGTCCAGGGAAGGCGGCTGCTCTTTCATTTACGGCTCCCAGACCATAGAGGACGAAGCGCAGATGGTGCGGAACGTGAAGAGCCATCGCGCCGGCTTTGTCGTCAGCGATTCCAACATTACGCCGGACAGCACACTGAAAGATGTGCTGGCGTTAAAGGAAAAGACCGGTCATTCCACCGTCGCCGTAACCAGTGACGGAACGGTAAACGGTAAGATGGAAGGCATCGTCACCAGCCGCGACTACCGTGTCAGCCGCATGGACCTGGATACGAAGGTGCGGGATTTCATGACTCCCATCAGCAAACTGATCGTAGGCAAAAAGGATACCACCCTGCAGCAGGCTAACGACATCATCTGGGACAACAAGCTGAACACGCTGCCCATCATTGACGATGACGGCCGCTTACTGTATATGGTATTCCGCAAGGACTACGTATCCCATAAAGAGTATCCGCTGGAACTGCTGGACGATAAGAAACGCCACGTGGTTGGCGCCGGCATCAACACCCGTGATTACGCGGAACGGGTACCGGCTCTGGTGGAAGCAGGAGCGGACGTATTGTGCATCGACTCTTCCGAAGGCTTCTCCGAATGGCAGAAGATTACGCTGAAATGGATTCGCGATCACTACGGCGACAAAGTGAAAGTAGGCGCCGGCAATGTGGTTGACGCGGAAGGCTTCCGCTTCCTAGCAGACTGCGGCGCTGACTTTGTCAAGGTCGGCATCGGCGGCGGCTCCATCTGCATCACCCGCGAGACCAAGGGTATCGGCCGCGGGCAGGCTACCGCTTTGATTGACGTTTGCAAAGCCCGTGACGAATATTTCAAAGAAACCGGTGTGTACGTTCCCGTCTGCAGCGACGGCGGCATCGTCTACGATTACCATATGACCCTGGCCCTGGCCATGGGCGCGGACTTCCTGATGCTGGGCCGTTACTTCGCCCGCTTCGACGAAAGCCCCACCAACAAGGTGAACGTAAACGGCAGTTACATGAAAGAATACTGGGGTGAAGGTTCCAACCGTGCCCGGAACTGGCAGCGGTATGATATGGGCGGTTCCCAGAAGCTGTCCTTTGAAGAGGGCGTGGACTCCTACGTTCCCTACGCTGGCAGCCTGAAGGACAACGTGAACCTGACCCTGGCCAAGATCCGCAGCACCATGTGCAACTGCGGCGCCCTGAACCTGGGCGAGCTGCGCGATAAGGCGAAACTGACCCTGGTTTCCGCAACATCCATTGTGGAAGGCGGAGCCCATGACGTATTGCTGAAGGACAACACCGCGGCGACGTATGCAAAATAGTATCAGGCGCGCAGGATAACAGATTTATTTTATGGAAAAATACAACAGGGAGCCCGTGGTGACGGCGCTCCCTGAAGTTTCATCATGTGGGGATGTGACGGAATGAAAAAGGCGGTAACCGCTTTTCTGCTGGGATGCCTGTTGTTGTCGGGGAGTGCGGCGCTGGCCGCGGAACCGGCCGGTGCGGCAGGGAAAGCAGAGAATGTAAAAGAATCTGCGGCAAAGGAAACACTGCAGGATCATGCTGCGGTGAAAAGCAGGGGAACCATGGTCTATGTTCCCATGGATACCCGGCCGGTATGCAAAGATTACACTGTTGCCACCATGAAGGCTGCGGGATGGGATGTAATGGTTCCTCCGGAGGAACTGCTTTCTTCTGCTGACCGGGACGGTCAGCCTGACAAGCTGCTGGAGTGGCTGGAGCAGAATACACCGAAAGCGGTGGCTGTGGTGGCCAGCGCTGACGCGCTGATTTACGGCGGCCTGGTGGATTCCCGGACCCACCATATCGAACCTTCGGTATTGCAATCCCGGGTAGAACGGCTGCTTTCCCTGAAGAAGAAGGTACATTCTCCCGACATCTATGTGTTTGTGACGATCATGCGCTCGCCCAAAGCCAGCGCCGCGCCTGTGGAACCGGTGTATTATCAGGAATGGGGCGGCAAACTGTTCCGGCATGGAGCCCTGCGGGATAAAGTCGAATTGCAGGGACTGTCGCGGAAAGAAAATAAAGAATTGCAGGAACTGAATCGTACGATTCCCCGTAATGTGATTGCAGATTATTACGATCGCCGGCGGACCAATATCCGCACATCGGAATTGCTGCTGCACGGGATTGAAAGCGACAGCTTCAATTACCTGTTGGTGGGACGGGACGACACCAATCCCCTGTCCCAGGCTCACAAGGAAGCCCGTTACATGTCTTCCCTGGTAAGCAATTTCTCCAATTCGAAGATCCGTTTCTTCTCCGGCGCCGACCAGCTGGGCCTGGTTCTGCTGACCCAGGCGGCCAACCGGCTCACCTTCACCACGCCGCTGGTATATACGGAATTTGGGAACGGCAAGGGCGGAGAGACGGTTCCTACGTATGAAGACGATACCGTGGCGGAATCGGCCAGACAGCATATTTTTGCAGCCGGGGCATTCCCTTCAAAGAATGCGGCTACGGCAGATTATGTTTTGCTGGTCAACACTCCGTATAACGGAAAGACGCTGGAAGCTTCCGATGCGAAGAACAACGGGGTTGCGGATAAAAACACCAAAGTCTTTGCGGACAAGGTGCAATCGTATATTGAACGGGGCAAAAAGGTGATCGTCTCTGACTCCGCGTACGGTAACGGGGCCGACAATGCGCTGGTAAAAGAACTGTTCCGGCGTGGGCTTGCGTATCAGGTTGCAGCCTACGGCGGATGGAATACCTCCGGCAATACCCTGGGCTTTGCGTTGTCCCAGGGAATGGAATCCCCGTTCTATGAAGGAAATGCGGCGAAGGACCTGCTGACCGTACGTTACCTGGACGACTGGGCCTATCAGGCAAACGCCCGGATGGATGTGTATCAACATGTCATCTGGCCGAAGCAGATGCCGAATTCCGGTTTTACTCCGGAACAGAAGCGCATTGCCGAAGCTGCTATCAAAGAAAGCATCACCAAAGTTGCGGAACCGGTGATGGGCAGCGTTGTACAGGAATATGATTTCAAACTTCCCTGGAGCCGTATGTTTGAAGTGCAGCCGGTGAAAAAGGACTGAGGAAGAAAACATAATCCGCATCTTCCCGGGAAACTGACCGGATCGGCAGTTTCGGATTTTCCTGAAAAACAAAAAACAAAATAATAATTCCCGGAACGCCTGCTTCCGTATCAACGCGGAAACAGACTCCGGGAATTTTGTTTTTGCTTCGGTATCAACGTGGAAGCAGACTCCGGGAATTTTGTTTTTGCTTCGGTATCAACGCGGAAGCAGACTCCGGGAATTTTGTTTTTGCTTCTGTACCAACGCGGAAGAGGACTCCGAAAATTTTGTTTTTGGTTTTGTGTTCAACGGCTGCAATGGTTGCTTGCTCATACACAGGGCAGTTAGGTTGCAATTTTCTTGCCGGACTTTTTGCAGCAACCTCAGGCTTCCGGCGTTTCGGTTTTGATGATTGTCCGGAGCGGCAGGCCAAAGGTTTCCGCAAACCATTCTTCCAGCGTTTTAATCTGCTGCATTTCGATGGCGGCATTTTCTGCCGTGTGAATTTCCAGTGTGGCGGCTGTGCTGTCGTAATCGGGGATGATGGCGGTGATGGTATTGCTTTCCGAGTAGTCAAGGCTTTCCGCCAGCGCGAGAAGCAATGCCAGTTTGCCTGCGGTATCCCAGTCCTTTTCCCGCAGCAGGGCGCGGTAGGCGTGATTTTTAAAATACCGTTTGGCGATGCCGTTGTGCCAGCCGGCGATGACGGCGCAAAGCATCTGCTCCGCATGGGTCAGGCCGAAAATCTTGGCGTTTAAAATCATGTACGAGGAGTGGCGGGCGTGACTGTAATAATTGATGGTGATGCCAATGTCGTGCAGCAGCGCGGCGGTCTTTAACAGCTTTTTGTACTGTTTGCCCAGTCCGTGCAGCCCGTGCCAGCCGTCGAACATGGATAAGGCCAGCGCGGCCACGTGCCGGTTGTGTTCGATATTTACGGAGAAAAGACGCAAAACGTTCTGGGTACTCTCTTTCAGAATGTCCTCGGCAATCAGGGGCACGTTGTTGGTTTTGGCATAATAATCGTAGAACAGGCCTTCCCGCAGGCCGCAGCCCGAGGTAATGATGCGCTTGCTTTTTGTCTGCGCCAGCAGGCAGTTGATGATCGATGCGCCGGCAAGGATGATGTCAGCGCGTTCTTCCGACAGACCGGGAATTTTCACGCGTTCTTCCAGCGTGGTGCCCTGCAGCTTTTTAAACAGCGTGCGGAAGCTCTGGGCGCTGAAGATGTAATTGTGAATCCGGCTGGATGGATAATTCCGGCTTCGCTGGATCATCTTGGCAACGGTACGGGCTGTGCCGCCGACACCGATCAGGGGCAGGCTGGCGTCTTTCAGCCAGGGATACTGTTCCATACGGGTGGAGATAAAGAAGTTGATGTCGCTGTAGGCCGATGGCGGCATCGTATCGCGGATATGGAAAATATCCGTTGTGTTTACGGCCCCCAGCGGGATGGAAACGGACTCCACCAGTTTCCGGTTCCGGAACAGGATCAGTTCTGTGGAGCCGCCGCCCAGGTCAAAGATGATACCGTCTTTCATGGGCAGGGTGTTGATCACGCCCAGATAACTGAGCTGCGCTTCCATGTTGCCGGAAATAATATGAAGCCGGATTCCGGTCTTTTCAAATACTTCACTGGTCAGCTGGCTGCCGTTTTTGGCGTTGCGGATGGCGGCCGTGGCTACGGCGATGATCTTGTCTGTCTTATACTGCCGGCACATGTAAGCAAAAGACTGCATGACCTGCAGCGTGCTGTCGAAGGCTTCTTTGGAAAGCAGCCCTTCGCCTTCTGTTTTCTGGGCAAGCCGCAGCATTTCTTTCTGATTGAAGACCATGTTGTAGGCGCCGCTTTTATAAATATGACTGATGACAAGACGGGCCGAGTTAGAGCCGATGTCGATGATTGCAATTCTCTGCATAATATGTCTCCCCAAACTGTTTCCGGCAATTACCTGTAATTGATACGATGTTTTTATTGCAGGATCATTTACGTTTTCTTATCAATATTATAACCCATTCTGCCAAAATGACAAAATCCACTTCGCGTTTTTGTGGAGAAGCGCAGGCTGTCGGATATTTTGTAGGGAGTTTTATAAAAAAATTTAAATTATGCTTCTATATACAAGGATTTTTTTAACATTTGTCGAAAATCTAAATGATAGTTATTTGCAGAGATTCAGTAAGCGCTGATGCATTTGCGCTCGCGTGCGCCTGCTGCAACAGGAACCGGCGAACGCGGACGTTCTGTTGATCGGTTTATTACTAAATTGTCGCGAAAAAAATCGTCACGATACAAATCATCACTAGAAAAATTACGGAGTATTTTTTATGAAACGGAAAACTTATACCACACTGGCGGCGATCCATCTGGGGTCGGAGATGCTGCGTCTGCGAATTGTGGAATATCGCAGCCTCAGCCGCATCAAGGTCATCGAGCAATGCGAATACCCCATCCGCCTGGGGGAAGAAGCCTTCAAAAACAAAAGCATTCCTTTCTCCATGGTAGAAGAAATCTGCCAGGTGCTGCAGGGATTTAAGGAACTGATGCAGGAGTACGGCACGGACGTGTATACGGCGCAGGCCACCACGGCTGTGCGGGAAGCCAGCAACAAAGTGTTCATGCTGGACCAGATCAAACTGCGGACCGGACTGGACGTGACTGTCACGGAAATGCCCATGGAAATTTACACAAAGTACGTGGCCATCCGTAAAACCGTCAGGGATCAGCACATCTCCAGCGAAAAGGGCATCATGCTGCTGGATATTTCCTCCGGCGGCCTGGGAGTCACCCTGTTACAGGACGAGCAGATCAAATTCCAGGAGAATTTCCATATCGGCATCATCCGGATCAAAGAAAGCTTTAATAACTACCAGCGCAGCAGCCTGCATTTCAACAAAGCGCTGATGCAGTTCCTGTCCAGCACCATAGGGCCGGTGCGCAAGGCGCTGGAAGGACAGGCGGTCAAATATCTGGTGCTTTCCGGAACGGAAACGGAACTGCTCTTAAAGGTGATGGGCATCCGTAACAAGAATAACGTGCAGCGTGTCACGACGGAAGAGTTCCGGAAATTCTTTGACAAGGTCCGCAAACTGAACCTGCCCCAGCTGCTGAAGACCTACCATCTGACGGAAACGGAAGCGGAGTTGGTGCTGCCCATGGTGCTGCTGTATGAAAAACTGCTGGACCTGGCGCCTTCGGCCAAGGAAATCATCATTACCAGCGATACCTTCCTGGACGGCCTGATCTTACTGCGGATCATCCGTGAGAAAGACGAGAATTACACCCACATGCTGGAAGAGGAAAAAATGAGCCTCGTCCACCATGTAGGGGAAGATTATGAGTACGATTACCGGCATGTGACCCAGGTGGAACGGCTGGCTCTGATCATCTTTGACCGGATCGGGAAAAAGTACGGGCTGGACGATCATTGCCGGCTGCTGTTACGGGCGGCGGCCATCCTGCACGATATCGGGAAATACGTTTCTATGCGCAGCCATTCCCTGTATTCCTATCAGCTGATCATGGGCACCGACCTGCTGGGCTTTACGGAAGAAGACAAACAGATCATCGCCATGGCTTCTTACTATCATGCCCATAACGTATTGGAGCGTGACGAAAAACGGGTGCCGGAACTGAAAAGCGAGCTGGTTCCCGTGGTGGCAAAATTATCTGCTATCATCCGGCTGGCGGATGCGCTGGACCGGAGTTATATGCAGAAGATCCAGCAGTGCAAGGTTACCCTGCACAACCGGGAACTGACCATTGAAGTGGTCAGCAAGGCGGATCTGGATCTGGAAGAGTGGACCTTTGCTTCCAAAGTGTTGATGATGGAAGAAGTATACGGATTTAAAGTACGTCTGGAACGGGTGGAATCATTATGAGCGAAAGTAAAAATAAAACGGGAATCAAAACGAAACGCAATGTAGTGGCGGCCGAAAAGAAAACGGCAACCGCAGTAAAAAAAGCGGCGGCTGTTGTGAAAAGACGAATTAAAAACGCAGCGGCCGGCGTTTCCGTGCAGGAGAAAACGGCAGACAAAACCGCGGCGGCAAAAGCGGTAAAAGTCAGCAAAGCGGACCTGAAACGGCCGGAGTATTTCTTCAACCGGGAGCTGAGCTGGCTGAAATTTAACCTGCGGGTGCTGCGGGAAGCGGAAGTGAAAACCACGCCGATCCTGGAACGGCTGAAGTTTATTGCCATTACTTCCTCCAACCTGGATGAATTTTTCATGGTCCGGGTAGCCGGACTGTGGGATCAGTATGAAAACGGCGTGACCAGTAAGGATCCTTCCGGGCTGACGGTGCGGGAACAACTGCGGATGATCTCCCAGGCGGCCCATGAGCAGATGAAACTGGAAAGCAAAATCCTGACGGATGTACTGGAGGATCTGAAAAAAGCCGGCGGACCGCAGATCAAAACCATCGAAGAATGCAGCGACGAAGGGAAAGAGTGGCTGGAGAATTATTATCAGGAAGTGGTGTACCCGGTGCTGACGCCCATGGCGGTGGATGCCTCCCGTCCGTTCCCGTTCCTGGGCAATAAGACCCTGAACCTGGCTGTGCAGCTGATCACGGTAGACGGGGAAGAGAGCATGAGCGTGGTGCAGGTACCGTCCCTGCTGCCCCGCCTGATCGAAATCCCGGTAGAAGAAAAGCGCACGTTTATCTATCTGGAAGAACTGATCACCATTCATTGCAAATACCTGTTCCGGGGCTGCCAGATCCTGGACGTGGTTCCTTTCCGCCTCACCAGGGACAGCGACCTGGATGTGGATGAGGACGATATTGAAGACCTGCTGCGGGAAATCGAGAAATCCCTGCGGCAGCGGAAGCGGGGCGCGGCCCGCCGGTTGGAGATCGCCAAGACCGGCAATAACAGCATCAAAAAATTCCTGGAAGACAATCTGGACCTGACGGATGAGGAAATCTATGAGATCTCCGGACCGTTGGACGCTACCTGTTTCTTTAAATTCGTGTCATTGGATAAGATGTGGCCCTGGCTCCACGAACCCTTTGTACCCCAGCGCCCGAAAGATCTGCCGGAGTACGACAATCTGTTTGACCGCCTCAAGGAAAAGGACATCCTGCTGTTCCATCCCTACGAAAGCTTCGATCCGGTGGTGAAGTTTGTCAGCGATGCGGCCAACGACCCCAAGGTGCTGGCCATCAAGCAGACCCTGTACCGCGTCAGCGGCAATTCGCCCATTGTGGCGGCGCTGGCCCGGGCTGCGGAAAACGGCAAGCAGGTCACGGTACTGGTAGAACTGAAAGCCCGCTTCGATGAAGAGAACAACATCCTCTGGGCCCGCCGTCTGGAAAAAGCCGGCGCCCATGTAATCTACGGTCTGGTGGGATTGAAGACCCATGCGAAGATCATTCTGGTTGTGCGGCAGGAACCCGACGGTATCAAACGCTACGTACATCTGGGCACCGGCAACTACAACGACAGCACGGCCAAGCTGTACACCGACATGGGCCTGATGACGGCCAACGACCAGTTCGGCAGCGACGCCTCCGCATTTTTCAATCTGCTTTCCGGTTATTCCAAGGCGCCTGTCTGGAACAAGCTGGTAATGGCGCCCATCGGGCTGCGGGAAAAAATCTATGAACTGGTGGATAATGAGATCCGCATCGTGAAAGAAGGCGGGGAAGGTCACATCATTGCCAAGATGAACTCCCTGCTGGACCAGCCGGTCATTCAGAAATTGTATGAAGCGTCCATGGCGGGCGTGGAGATTGAACTGATCGTCCGGGGCATCTGCACCCTGCGCCCCGGTCTGGAAGGCATCAGCGACAATATTACCGTGCGCAGTATTGTGGGGCGGCAGCTGGAGCACAGCCGTATCTTCTGGTTCGCCAACAACGGCGACGAGCAGCTCTTCATGAGCAGCGCCGACTGGATGCCCCGTAACCTGAAC
>ONAV01000062.1 GCA_900315925.1 uncultured Selenomonadales bacterium
TTGGCTCCAAGACTGAGTACCGGCTGTTCGCTATACTTTACCGGGTACGGACTCTCACCGTACTATATTACCTGCACCGAACTGGCGCACTATTACATTCTATTATAGCAATCTATCCCTGCATTTGTAAATAAAAGGAAACATAATTCCCCGCTTATTTCACATTTTAAGACTGTAGCAGCCAGGAATACTAAAAGCAATGCGGCTGCGATTTCCTGCCTATGCCCTGCGCAACTTCCGGAAAAATCATCAGCCGTTTTTTATGCGATAGATTATGAATTCCAAAACCGCAATGACAGCAATCAGAAGCACAAGCAGACGGAAGCGGTCTTTCATATCAAAAATGGTTTTAGGCCTTCTCAGAAACTCCGAGAAGGCCTGGGAAAAATCTTCCATTTTTTGCATTGTGCTTCGCTCATCCTGCATATTGCATTTCCTCAATTCACGACCGTTTCGCCCGCGACTGTACAAACCCTGCCGGCTGCTGCCGGCAGGAAATAAATCTCCTTTTTATTCATACCGCAACGCTTCAATGGGATCCAGCAGCGCGGCTTTGCGTGCCGGATAGATACCGAAGAATACGCCGATTCCTACAGAGAAAACAACGGAAATGATAATGATCGGAACCGAGATGACAGTTTTCCACTCTGCAAAGGTACTGATGGCATAGGATGCGCCGATACCCAGCAGCACACCTAAGAAGCCGCCGATGATACCGATAACGGCCGATTCGATCAGGAACTGGAGCAGAATATTATTGTACGTTGCGCCCAGTGCTTTCCGGATCCCGATTTCCCGGGTACGTTCCGTTACGGATACCAGCATGATGTTCATGATGCCGATGCCGCCTACCAGCAGACTGATGGCCGCAATGCAGCCCAGCAACATGGTGATGGTGTTGGCCGTGCTCATCATGGTATCCATCAGAGCCGCCAGGTTACGCACGGAAAAATCGTCATCGTCCGAATTTTTGATCCGGTGACGGATACGGAGCAGATGCTCCACTTCTGCCTGTACGCTGTCAATGACATTTTCATTCATCGCCTGTATGGTGATGTTATTCACGTATGTGATGCCCATCATACGGTTCATGGCCGTAGTCAGGGGCACAAAAACCACATCATCCTGGTCCTGGCCGCCGGAAGACTGCCCTTTGGCGCCCAGTACGCCCACCACCTTGAAGGGTGCTTTGTTGATGCGGATGGTCTTGCCGATGGGATCCCCGTCCGGGAACAGGTTATCCACAATGGTCTTGCCAATGACACAGACCCGGTCCTTGCCTGCCATGTCATGGTCGTTTATGTTACGGCCTTCCTCTACCGTATAGTCACGGATATCAATAATGTTAGGGGTAGAGCCCTGCACGTTGGTCGTCCAGTTCTGATTGCCCACTACCAGCTGGTAACCGCGGGAAACCATAGGCGCTACATATTTGATTCCGTCAATATTCTTCTCAATCGCTTTGGCGTCGTCATCGGTCAGACGCGCCCCGCTGCCGGCCTGGATGCGGGCCCCGGTAGCCGTGCGGCCCCCGGACTGGACGATAAGCAGGTTGCTGCCCAGTCGGGAAATATTATCCTTGATCTGTTCCTTGACTCCAAAGCCCAGGCTGACCATGGCGATCACGGCGCCCACGCCGATGATGATACCCAGCAGCGTCAGCAGCGTGCGCAGTTTGTTGGATATCATGCCGTCAATGGCCATCTTGATCGACTCATTGAACATAATCGTGTACCAGCCTTTCGTCACTGTTCAGGTGACCGTCCCGCATTACCATTCAGCTTTTTAAAAATATCCATAATCTCATAACTGGACTTGGTATCCAGGTTACCGGTAGGTTCGTCTGCCATCACGATGGCCGGGTTGTTGATCAGCGCCCGGGCAATGGCCACCCGCTGCCGCTGCCCGCCGGACAGTTCGTTGGGCTTATGGTCCAGACGGTCCTCCAGCCCTACATCCCGCAGGGCAATCCGGGCCCGCTCCATGCGTTCTTCCTCCGACACGCCTGCATACACAAGAGGCAGCGCCACGTTCTGCTGGGCCGAAATCTTGGAAAGCAGATTAAAATTCTGGAACACAAAGCCGATTTTGGCGTTCCGGGTGCGGGCCAGCTCGTCGTCGCTCAGCCCCGCTACTTCTTTCCCGTCCAGATAATACTTGCCGGAAGTAGGACGGTCCAGGCAGCCCAGAATATTCATCATGGTGGATTTGCCGCTGCCGGAAGGTCCCATGATGGCCACAAAATCCCCTTCTTCCACGCTGAAGTTCACATGGTCCAGCGCCTGCAGAATGGTATCGCCCATGGTAAACTGTTTCACAATATCTTCCAGTACAATGACATCTGCCATGCTCATCCCTCATTCCATCGTTACATTTGCACAGGCCCGCCTGCACTTGTGCCATTACAGTTGTTGCGGTTTCACTTACGCTGCAGCCCCGCTATCATGCAGCCTTCTCCGGCTGCCCATCTTTAAAACCGCGGACCGCCCCGCATAGTATTATTGGTCTGTTTTGCTTTCAGCGTTTTTACCATCACCTTGTCGCCCTGACGCAGCTGATCGCTCTTGACGGCAATGTTGTCGTCGCCGGCCATGCCCACTTCCACATCAATTTCCGTTTCCTGTTTGGTCTGGGGGTCGTACTTCTTCACATACTTACGGCCGCCGTCATAGAAGATGCAGTTCTGGGGAACCATCAGCACGTCGCCGGCCTCATGAATGATAATGCTGGCCCGGGCCGTCATGGTGGGGAACAGTTTGTTTTTGGAATTGGCAACATCCACATACACTTTATAGTAAACTACGTTGTTGGTGGTAGTAGCGCTGCGGGAAATCAGCCGCACCGTACCTTCAAAGGTCTCTTCCGGATAGGAATCTACCGTGAACTCAACCTTCTGGCCTACCTTGATCTGCCCGATATCCGATTCGTCCACCAGGGTTTCGATCTGCATCTTGTCCAGGTTGGCGATGGACATGATGACCTGAGGCGAACTGATACCGGAGCTGATGGTCTGGCCTACGGGGGTAGGTTTGCCGATGACATAGCCGTCAATCGGCGAATAGATATAGGTATCATTGGTGTTGGAAACCGCCTGCTCATGAGCAGCCTTGGCAACCCTGTAGTTCATCAGGGCCGTATCATATTGCTGCTGCGAGATAGCGCCTTTACTCAACAGCGCCGAATAACGGTTCATGGTCAGCGTGGCTTCATTCAGCGTAGCTTCCCGCTGCTCTTCCGTCGCTTTCAGGGACGAATCATCTAGCCGCAGCAACAGCTGTCCGGCGGTGACGTGGTCGTTTTCCGCTACCAGTACCTCTACGATACGACCGGTAATCTTGGAGCTGATATCCACATTATCCAGCGCGCTGAGGCTGCCGGTAGCAGAAACGCTTTTCTGCAGGTTCCCGTATTCCACGGAAACCGTTTTTACCGTTTCCGTTTTCGTGGCTTTCTGGCTCTTGTAATATTTGTAGCCCCCGAAACAGGCTCCGAGAAGAATTGCCAAAAACACAAGGGCATAGAGATTATTTTTTAAAAACTTCAACATGCTGACCACACTCCCGTACCGCATTTTCCTGTATCATTACAACAATGCATGCTTTGCTGGTTCTTTACGGTTTTATTGTAACAATGAATTGTGACATTTTTATGTTGGGAACTGCAAAAATCCATAATTCTTATCGCAGCAGGCGGCTTTGCAATTCCTCCAGGGTTTCGTCGGTGATCCCGATCACCTGTTTCAAATATCCCAGAGGCGTACCTCCCAGACTGCACATTTCCTCCCGGGCCGTCTGAAGGCAGTCGGCGTCTGCCAGGTACATCATGCGCAGCACTGCCCTTGCCTGTTTATTCTGATATCTGTCCGGCAGGTTCTCCAGTTTCCTCTCCAGCCAGGGCTCCACCACTTTATTGGTCTCCATGTAATCCGCCGCAATGATATCCCAGGATACATTCAGGGCTGTCAGCAGAAACGCGGTGATGATACCGGTGCGATCCTTGCCGCCGTTGCAGTGATACAGCAGCGCACCGCCCTTCATGGACAGCAGCAGCTCAAAAAAGCGGCGTGTGGCGTTCTGGGCCTGCTTCGATGTTATAAATTTGCGGTAGATATCCTGCAGATACTGCTGCGGCGTATAGATCGGCCCGCTGGTCATATTGATCAGCGCATCCAGTACGCTGATCTTGATCTGTGGCGAACCGGCAAACGACCCAAAGCCCATCTGGTCGTCGCTCAACAGGGAAATACGGGAATAAGCGGCAACTCCCCAGGGGGGATCCGGGCGTTCGTCACTTTCTTTGGCACTCCGCAGATCCACAACCGTACGGACCCGGCAGATTCCCAGCAGATACATGATATCGGCATCGCTGAGCTCGCTTAAGCGGCCGCTGCGAATCAGTTTGTTCCGCCGTATGACACGTCCATCCAGGGTCACAGTGTCCCCCAGGTCACGAATATTTTTCTGTTTTTCTAAACGAATTGGTATCATGGCCTAACCTGTCCGTCTCCACTGATTAAATATTTATAGGTGGTTAATTCCGGCAGGGCCATGGGACCCCGGGCATGTAATTTCTGTGTGCTGATACCGATCTCCGCCCCGAAGCCAAACTGGAATCCGTCCGTAAAGCGGGTGGACGCATTGGCGTATACACAGGCGGCATCCACCATCTGCTGGAATTTTCTGGCATTGGCAAAGTTGCGGGTCACGATGCACTCACTGTGCTTTGTGCCATACTTGTTAATATGTTCTATCGCCTCATCTGTATTCTCTACCACTTTAACAGAAAGACGCAGGTCGCCGTACTCTGTTGCCCAGTCTTCTTCCGTAGCAGGCAGGGCTTCTTTATCCATCGCGCAGACCGTTTCATCGCCTATGATCTGCACGCCTTTTTCTTTTAGTGCCTGCAACATATGGGGCAGGAACTCCTGCACCGCACCTTTATGCACCAGCAGGGTTTCCATGGCGTTGCACACGCCGGGGCGCTGGGTTTTGGCATTGATGATGATGGCCTCTGCCATCCCATAATCCGCACCGGCATCCACAAAAGTGTGGCAGACACCTACGCCGGTTTCAATGACCGGCACACTGGCATTGCCTACCACGGCCTGGATCAGACGGCCGCTGCCCCGGGGGATCACCACGTCCACCAGCCCGTTCAGGGTGATCAGCTCCTGCACCGCCGCATGGTCCGTACTGGTAATGAACTGGATGCTGCCTGCGGGAATACCGGCTTCTTCTGCTGCGGCCCGTAGCACCGCAGCAATTTTTGTGTTAGAATGGATCGCTTCGCTGCCGCCTTTCAGGATGACCGCATTACCGCTTTTCAGGCACAGCCCAATAGCATCTGCCGTCACGTTGGGACGGGCTTCATAAATGATGCCGATGACTCCCAGCGGTACCCGGATTTTTGTAACAGTCAGCCCATTGGCCAGTGTGCTGCCGCCAATGATTTCCCCTACCGGATCTTTCAAGGCAGCCACCTGCCGCAATCCGTCGGCCATATCCGCCAGCCTGGCGGAGGTCAGCAGCAACCGGTCCAGCAGGGAAGCTTTCATATTTTTCGCTTTGCCGGCTTCCATATCTTTTGCATTGGCCGCCAGAATCCCTTCCTGTTCCGCCAGCAACGCATCAGCCATGGCTTCCAGGGCTTTGTTTTTGATTGCCGGCGAAACCGCAGCCAGTTTTCTTGCCGCTGCTGCAGCTTCCATCGCCTGTTCCCGTATTGTCATCTTCGCACCCTCTTTTCAAAACTTACACATCAGTCATTATATTGGTTTTCTATAATAATAATTATCTGGCATTCACTTTAGCTGACGACTGCCATCCCAATTGCAGACGGCCACCTGCCCGATGCATCAAAGAATTACCAAATCGTCCCGATGAATCACTTCATCATAGGTCTTTTCCCCTAAAATGCTTACGATCTCGCTGCTCTTATGGCCTTTAATCTTTTCCAACTCCTGGGATGAGTAGTGACTCAGGCCCCGGGCCAGCTCATTCCCGTCTTCATCCCTTACGCTTACCGTATGCCCTGCCTCAAATTCACCGGAGACTTCTTTGATCCCGGCAGGCAAGATGCTGCTGCCTCCCGGACGGCGGATGGCTTTCGCGCAGCCGGCGTCAACCAGCAGGGAACCTTCAATGCGGGAGCCGAAAGCCAGCCAGCGTTTGCGGAACTGCAGCCGGTTTTCCCGGGAAATAAATAAAGTTCCCAGCTGTTCTCCCTGCAGGATCCGTGTGATGGCGTTGGGTTCCGTACCCGATGCAATGATCATGCTGATACCGGAACTGGTTGCCGCTTTTGCAGCCTGAATCTTGGTAAACATGCCGCCGGTGCCAAATCCGCTGCCGGCAGCTCCGGCACTGGCTTCCACTTCCGGTGTAATTTCCCGTACCTCATACACCAGCTTGGCATCCGGATGGGTTTTGGGGTTGGCTGTGTACAGCCCGTCTATATCACTGAGCAGAATGTCCAAATCCGCATCCACGATGCCCGCTACCAGAGCGGACATGTTGTCGTTGTCGCCGATTTTCAGATCATCCAGGGCTACTACGTCATTTTCATTGACAATGGGGATGACCCCCTGCTTCAATAATTCCATAAAGGTATTACGGGAATTGGTATAGCGGTGCCGATCCAGCACTTCCGTGCGGGTCAGCAGCACCTGGGCCACGATCTGCCCGTATTCGGCAAACAGCTTTTCATAGGTATTCATCAGAATCCCCTGTCCAACCGCTGCCGCCGCCTGTTTTCCCGGAATGGTCTTTGGCTTTTCCTTCAGCCCCAGCCGTTCCGACCCAACCGCTACGGCGCCGCTGGTCACCAGAATCACTTCCAGCCCCTGGTTGTGCAGATCCGCCAGTTCCCGGCACAGGTGATCCATCCGGGTGAAGTTGCGGCTGCAGTTAGGATAGGTGATGGTACTGGTACCCACCTTCACAACAATTCGTTTTACTTTTGCCAGATCTTTGCGGTTACGAATCATTAGATACACTTCCCCTCGTCCAAGGTCTCGTTCCGACGAATTATGGAGAACGGGATACCGTCATTTCTGCGTAACCCGTCTCGATGTCACAGCAAGCGGCTGCTCATAAACTACAGAGTAAGCAAACCGTTCTTATTTTTTGTCAGCCCACTTGCTCTTCTGATAATTGAACACCATGTCCAGAATGCGTACCGTCTGCCCTTCCTGAATGCCGGCTTCCAGCAGCGCTTCTTCAATCTTCAGGCGTTTCCAGATCAGCTGGAAACGGTACAGTGCTTCCTCATTATCAAAATTCGTCATGGCTACCAGGCGCTCGATGTTCTTGCCTTTTACTTCAAAATCCGCGTCCTCGGCACCCCGGATAATTTCAAAGCTGTCAGGGTCTCCCTCGTCGATGACTCCGATTTCTTCTTCCGGCTCCGCCACATACTGCCGGGCCATCTCCCAGGCTTTCCACATCAAATCCTGCAGGCCCTCGCCTGTAGCTGCGGAAACCGGCATGATCTCATAGCCTTTTGCCTCAACATATTCTTTTAACAGAACAAAATTATCCGCACTGTCCGGCAGGTCCATCTTGTTAGCCACTACCAGCTGCTTGCGGCGGGCCAGCTTAGCGCTGTAAGCCTCCAGCTCGTGATTGATTTTCTCAAAGTCCTCAATGGGGTCCCGGCCCTCACAGCCGGAAACATCCACCACATGAAGCAGCACCTTGGTCCGTTCAATGTGACGCAGGAAATCATGACCCAGACCCACGCCTTCCGCGGCGCCTTCAATCAACCCGGGAATGTCCGCCAGCACAAAGCTCTGCTCCTCGTTTAAGCGGACAACTCCCAAAACCGGAGTCAGCGTGGTAAAATGATAGGCCGCGATTTCCGGTCTGGCTGCACTGACCCGGGAGATGATGCTGGATTTTCCCACGCTGGGATAGCCTACCAGCCCCACATCTGCCAGCAGCTTCAACTCCAGCCGCAGCCAGCCTTTGGTTCCCGGTTCTCCTTTTTCCGCAAAGGTCGGAGCCCGTTTGGTACTGGTGGCGTAACAGGCGTTTCCTTTACCGCCCCGGCCTCCTTTTGCCGCCACAAACTCCTGGCCGTCTTCCGTCAGGTCCGCGATCATGATATTCGTTTCGTCATCCCGCACAACCGTACCCAGGGGGACCTTGATAATCACATCTTCTCCCCGGTGCCCGGTCATGTTGGAAATTCCGCCTTTATCGCCACGTTTTGCGATGAATTTTCGCTTGTACCTGAAATCAATCAGGGTGTTCAGGCTGTTATCGGCCCGTAAGATCACATTGCCCCCCCGGCCGCCGTTGCCGCCATTGGGGCCCCCTTTTTCCACAAACTTTTCCCGGCGGAAGCTGCTCATACCGTCGCCGCCGTTGCCTGCTTCTACATAAATCCTTGCTTTATCAATAAACATGCGAGTCTCCTGTTTTGTTCCTTTACAGTAACACTGATTAATACATAGGCACGGTAACCGAAGCTTTTGTGACTGATTGCTTCAATATCTCTCAAAGCAGCCAGGGCCGTTACATTCATACGGAGCTTACGTTACGGGTCACTGTGCAAAGGTAATGTTTTTGATATATATTATCTTATATTATACCACAGCTCCTTACCATGCGGCAACAACGCCATCGGTGCGCGGCTCGGTTGCGGCTGCGTAAACGCCGTCGGGCTGGCGCAAAATCATCTGCCCCCTGCCAAAGGAGGTGAAATCTTCCATAACATTAATATCATGTCCCCGCTGTTTCAGGTTTTCTACTATCTTCCTGTCATAATTGGCTTCCACTTCCACGGTTTTCCCGCCGGTCCACTGCCACCGGGGCGCATCCAGCGCTTCCTGGGGATTTAACCCGAAATCGATCAGGTTATTGACCACCTGGACCTGTCCCTGAGGCTGCATGAACGCGCCCATGACGCCAAAGGGGCCCACGGCCTCTCCGTCCTTCAGCAAAAAGCCGGGAATAATGGTATGGTACGGCTTCTTTCCCGGGGCCAGACAGTTATCCATTTCCGGGTTCAGACTGAAATTCTTTCCTCTGTTATTCAGCAGGATGCCTGTCCCCGGCACGGCTAATTTGGAGCCAAAGTTATTAAAATGACTCTGGATCAGCGACACCATGTTACCTTCCCGGTCAGCCGTGCAGAGATAGACCGTGCCGCCACAGTTCAGATCTACCGGTCTGGGAAGCTGTGCTTGATGGCCAATTTCCGCTGCCCGTTTTTTACCGTATTCCTCACTGAGGAAATATTCCACATTGGCTTTCATGTAACGGGGATCCGCAATGTACATCTTTCCGTCAGTGAATCCGATCTTCATGGCTTCCAGCTGCTTATGAACGGTTTCCGAATCTTCCTTCTTCCCAAGAGATAACTGGCGCAGAATATTCAATGTCATCAGAACCACCAGGCCATGTCCGTTAGGCGGAATCTCACACACCTCATAGCCACGGTACTGCAGCCGGATCGGTTCTACCCATTCCGGTTTGTAGTTTTGTAAATCTGCTTCGGTAAGATAACCGCCTGTTTCATCGGCAAAGCGAAGGATATCCCGGGCAATATTTCCTTTATAAAAGCTGTCACATTTGCTTTCCGCAAGTTTGCGCAGCGTCGCTCCCATTTCCGGGAGCCTTACCACATCTCCCGCCTCCAGTTTTTTGTGATTAAAAAACGTATCCAACATCGGTTGATACATCATTTCGTCTTTCAGTCCGGCAACCTTGGGCACATTTTTCTTCCATATCCTGCTGCAGATCGGTTGCAGAGGAAACCCCTCTTCCGCGTAGCGGATCGCCGCATCAAACAGAGAAGCAAAATCGGCAACGCCAAACCGTTCGTGAAGCGCTTTCCAGGAAGCAGGCGCTCCGGGGACGGTCACCGTCTCCCAGCCATGATCCGGCATGTCAGAGGCAGACAGGTCTTGGATTACGCCGCCGTCCGAATACTGTGCCTTCACTCTCGCCTCTATGTCAAGCTTCGCCAGTACCTTTTCTCTGGTGAGGGAAGCCGGCGCCGGGCCGCTTCCGTTCAATCCGTACAGCTTTCCTTTGTACCAGACCAGCGCAAACAAATCACTGCCAATGCCGTTGCTGGGCGGCTCCAATACCGTCAGGCTGATAGCCGTGGCAATGGCTGCATCAATGGCATTGCCGCCACTTTTCAAAATGTCAAGGCCGGCCTGGGCGGCCAGTGTCTGCGATGTACAGACCATGCCGTTTTTTCCGTATACAACACTGCGACGAGAGGGATATTTGTTAGCACCGCTGTTAAAAGAAAGAAATGTACTCATGGCGTTCCGTGTAATTCAATCAGCAAAACGTGATTGAATTTTCCCTTTCTCCCAAGGTTCCGGGTAATTCAACTCCATCACAACATAGATTGTCTGCACCATTACTATTATTAAACATTATTATATCACAGCTTGCTGAAATTGTTCTTTTTTTGGCAAAAAAAATAAGCACCTGGATTTTTCACCAGATGCTTGTATGCCAGAAATATGGCGGAGTGGCCGAGATTCGAACTCGGGCGAGCCTTGCGACCCCTAACGATTTAGCAAACCGTCCTCTTACCACTCCGTTTCATTGCCGCAAAGGCAACTCACTTGGCTATTATAGCTTATTTTTTACAAATTGACAAGCTTTTCTTCAGTATTTTTTAAAAATTATGTCCGAGCCGGCTCCGGATAAATCCGGAACACCGCCCTAACCGGCAGGGAACAAAAAATAATAAATACTGATTGGACAGACCCGGCTTGCCGGGCCTGTCCGTTTTGATTAAATTACTATGTAACTAACAAATTTTCCCAGAAAATTATTTGCCGGGGAAGAAAGGCCAGAACATAGGAATCAAAATCAGGGAGATTACGAAGCAAACGATTACCAGACCGGTACCTGCTTTTACGTAGTCCATGAATTTGAATCCGCCGGGGCCTAATACCAGGGTGTTAGGCAGATTGCGATACCGATCGGGCACAGCAGAGCTGCGGATGCCGTGTTGGACATGAACTGGGTCAGGCCGCAGGACAGGATAAACAGTACGGCGGTCACGATCATCGGGGACGGGGAACCGCCCATCAGACCTACTGCCCATTCAGCGATAACTTTGCCGGCGCCGGTCTTGCTCATAGCAGAGGATACGGGCATCATGCCGGCGAACAGGAAAATGGTTACCCAGTCGATGGAAGCATAAGCCTGTTTTTCAGTTAAGCAGCCGGTCAGTACGGAAACGATAGCGCCGGTGATGGCGGCCATTTCCAGGGTAACGCCTTTGATACCCAGAGCCATGGTCAGAACTACGGCTAACAGGATGATACCGGAAACAGCCATCTTCGTGGAAGAAGTTTCGTTAGCTTCAATTTCCTGTTCAACTTCCGTATCTTCGGAAATCGTACGTTTCGGTAACAGGTGTTTGCCGATGAACATCATGTAAATCAGGGCTGCCAGGGTCAGAGGGATACCAATCTTCGCGAATTCAAAGAATCCGAAAGCGCGGTAGCCGGCCTGTTCCAGAGCGCCGGATGCGATGATGTTAGGAGGCGTACCTACCAGGGTGATGATACCGCCAACGCCGCAGGCGAATGCCAGAGGCATCAGTTCGGTAGAAGCAGGGATCTTTGCTGCTGCGCACACGCCCAATACTACAGGCAGTAAGCAGGCAGCCGTACCGGTGTTGGACAGAACGGAGGATAACCCCGCGCCGACCAGCATAACACCAACCATCAGGCTGTTTTCACCAGTACCGGTGAATTTAACAACGGTTTCACCGATTTTCTGAGCCAGGCCGGTGTAGAACATTGCTGCGCCTACAACGAACATACCTGCGAACAGAACAACGGTGGAGTTGGACAGGCCGCTAAATACCTGTTTTGCAGGGATAAATCCCAGCAGGCCGCAGGCGATAGAGCCAGCCATAGCAGTAACTGCCAGAGGAATGATTTCGGTAACGAAGAATAAGGCAATTACGGCTAACAGAAT
>ONAV01000057.1 GCA_900315925.1 uncultured Selenomonadales bacterium
CCATCCCCGTATTTACCGGTGTAGAGAACCTGTTTGGCAACTTCGATGATAATACGGGGCGAGATGGCGGAGACCACGATGTCCAGACGGATTTTGGGCAGCAGGCGGGAAACGACGGAGGCGCCCCGGTACATTTCCGCATGGCCTTTCTGCAGGCCGTAGCCGTGTACTTCCGTTACCGTCATGCCGGTGATACCGATCTTCTCCAGCGCATTTTTCAGAGGCAGGAACCGTTCTTTGGAAGTGATGATGGTGACCAACGAATAGGCATGCCCGTCGGGCGTGACGGGATGCAGCCCGGGAACGGACGGCGCGGTTTCCCGCTGCGGGCTCAGAACCGGATCCGGTTTTGCGGGTATGGCCGATGTATCAAAGGTATGTTCCGGCGCCGGCATGAAATCCGCATAGGCAGAGGGAAGGCCGTGTTCTTCAAAATCCAGCCCGGCAATTTCTTCTTTGGCTGTGACCCGGAGGCCTACGGTGGACTTGATTGTTTTAAATACGATGAAAGCTGCAACGGCTACGTACAGAATAACAGAGGCTACGCCGGTGACCTGTGTGAGGAAGAAGTGCGGGTCGCCGCAGTAGAGCCAGCCTTCTTTTTCCGCCAGTAATCCGGTCAGGACGGTTCCCAAGGCGCCGCAGACGCCGTGCACGGAAATGGCGCCTACGGGGTCGTCGATCTTAAGTTTCTGGTCGATGAATTCAATGGAGCAGACAACGGTGATTCCGGCGACGATCCCAATCAGAAAGGCGCCGGGTACGGTTACCAGGTCACAGCCGGCGGTGATGGCGACCAGACCGGCCAACGCGCCGTTCAGGGTCATGGATACATCCGGTTTGCCGTAACGGAACCAGGTAAAAAACATCACGGTACAGGTCGCAATGGCAGCGGCCATGTTGGTGGTCATAAAAATATGGGCAAACCATAGGATAAATACCCCCAGGGTGGCCAGAGGCAGGCTGTGTCCGGGAATGGCGTTGACGGAACCGTCCGCGTTATATTTGCCGATGCGGGGACCCAGCAGGTATGCGCCGATGCAGGCGCATACGCCGCCTACCATGTGTACGGCGGTAGAACCGGCAAAATCGTGGAACCCCATCTGGGCCAGCCAGCCGCCGCCCCAGATCCAGTGTCCGGAAACGGGGTAGATGAATAAACTGATCAGAATGCTGTAAATGCAGTATGAAGAGAACTTGGTCCGCTCTGCCATAGAACCCGAGACTATGGTAGCCGCTGTGGCGCAAAAAACAGTCTGGAAAATGAGGAAAGCCATGACCGGATACCCCGCGTCTTCCCCCACCGTGAATTTCGTCACGAAAAAGTCCGGCGTTCCGATGAAGCCGCCGATGTCCGTGCCGAACATGAGCCCGAAGCCGACGATCCAGAAAGCCGGCGTACCCAATGCAAAATCCATGACGTTCTTCATGACGATATTACCGGCGTTTTTAGCCCGGGTCAGGCCTGTCTCGCACATGGCAAAGCCAGGCTGCATAAAAAAGACCAGCGCGGCTCCCAGCAGCACCCAGACGGTGTCCGCGGAAGAATAACGCTGGGGTAATGGATCCGCTGCAAAAGCGGAGACCGGTAATGTGGAAAGCAATATGGCGGCAAAAAACGTTGCCGCTGTTTTTTTACAGAGTTTTTTCATACGGATCAAGCCCTTTCCGGTACGAAAAAAGGCGCCTGATTGTGAGCAGTTCACAATCAGACGCCGATGTCTCGTACGTGTTGATTTATAAATCTACAAAAGGTTTGCGCGCTGTTTCCTTTTGCAATTTACAGTTGCATAATAACACTTTGTGTGAATTTCGTCAAGGAATTTTTGAAAACTGTATCAATAATTCTCTGCCTTAATCGCAAAGAAAGATCTGGGATGGGCGCATACGGGGCATTCTTCCGGCGCTTCCACCGATTCCGCTACAAAGCCGCAGTTGGCGCACATCCAGAGTTTCTTCTCGTCCCGCTTGAACAGCTTTTCGTTTTCCACATTTGCCAGCAGCAGGCGGTACTGTTTTTCGTGGCGCTTCTCGATTTCCGCAACCCGCTCAAACAGGAAGGCGATCTCTTCAAAACCTTCTTCTTTGGCGGTTTTGGCAAATTCCGGATACATGGAGGTCCATTCCTCGTTTTCCCCGTCCGCGGCCATTTTCAGGTGTTCTGCCGTGGATTTGGAAAAATCGCCTAACAGCCAGAACCAGATTTTGGCATGGGCCCGTTCCTGGGCGGCCGTTTCATCCAAAACATCGGCGATCTGGCGGCTCATCTTGCTGTCCTTTTCTGCCTGGCGGGCAAACAGCGTATATTTTACGTGGGCCTGGGATTCGCCGGCAAAGGCTGCTGCCAGGTTTTTCTCGGTCTGTGTGCCTTTCAGCCGTTTCATTTCTTCCATTGCTTTCGCTTCGTTCATGTTGATTCCTCCTGTTTTAAAATTTTGGCTTCTCTGTCTGTAATCGCACGGTTTGTTTTATCCATATTCACCTGCCGTTTTCGCATTTGAGCACAGCATATTTTTGGATCACACCGTATATTACTATTATAATCTAACACAGGTATTGCCGCAAACAGATTTTTAAAAAATATATAGTATTTTCAATAATTGTTATCAATAGCAGGGGAAGGGCACGCACGTGCCGGATTCAAAACAGATGGCTTTTGTTCTGAAATCTGATTGACATTTTGATAAAATAATTGTATGATTGAATTGGACTTAAAACAGTAATAGTTACTAATAAAATTACGGTTTTAACTAGCTTGTGCTTGAAGATGCGCATTGCAGGTATGACGATTGTCGCTGCGGCAGACAGTGGATTGCTTTTTGCCCGTTTCTTCCTCTCTCACAGGTACATGCTTCCGACGTTTATCAGAGATTGTGTGTGAACATTTATCATTGGTTATGTTAAGGAGGTAATGTAACATGTCCGCTCTTGAACCGATTTCCATGCAGGCAGTGAGTGAGAAGGTAGTCCTGGCCCGTAAAGGCCGTCTGGAAGAAGATGCGCAGTTTGTGGAAAACCCCAGACTGACTTCTACGGAGTTTATCCCCCTGGAAGAGCGTATGGCCGGTGAAAAACCGGAGATTGCGGCTTGTCTTGCAAAGCTGAAGGAAAAAGTCGGCAGCGAGACCTTCGCCAAACGGTTCAACGTGCTGCAGAACATCAACCGTTCGGACAAAAACCTGCTGATCGTTACCGGCAGCGAACGGCTGCGCACCCTGTTGCTGAAAGAACATCTGAAAGATATCATGGACGCGTTTTCCGTGGATAACGTCAGGATCGTCGGCGGGGCAGGCTTTGGCGGAATAGACGCATTTTAACGAAATAGATTCCCGGCTCTGTTTCCTGTTTGGGTAACAGGCCGGGATTTGCTATAAAATCCCAAAAGCGGGCCGCAGGGCTCGGCTTCTTTGTAAACGTTACGCAATAGCTTAATTGCAATAACCAAATTACAAGATTCGATTCGCAAAATCCAAATTCGTTGGAGAGAGAAAACTGTGAAACAACTGTTTAATTATTCTACGGTTCCGGGGTATGAGGAAGCCATCCGCCGCACCGGTAAATCGCTGGAGGATTATCTGGCGATGCTGGGACTGGACGGGATCGAGCTTCTGGTATACCGCAGCGAACCGTACATGCGTCCCTTTGATAAGGTAGCGGTAGGCGCGCACCTGCGTTCCTGGTCCTGCTGGTACGACCTCTGGAAAAACAACAAGGACCGTCTCTACCAGATTTTCCGGAGCGACGATGCGCTGCGGGATTACTACGGCGGCACCCAGAAACGGGCCTGGCTTTTGCAGATCAGGCGCAATATTCAGGCGGCCCTGATCGAAAAGCCGGAGTACCTGGTGTACCGGGTCGAGGAGGTTTCCCCGGCAGAGCAGTATTCCTGGAACTTCGACCATACAAACGCGGAAGTCATGAAAATGGCGACCCGGGTCTTCAACCGGGTCAGCGACCAGGTTCCTGCAGACACGAAAGTGCTGTTTGAGAACTCCTGGTGGCCGGGCCTTACCCTGCAGAATGCAAAGCAGACGGGGGAATTTCTGGAAAAAATCAAATTTGATAATATCGGGCTGATGCTGGATACGGGGCATCTGCTGAATACCAACCCGGACCTGCAGAGCGAGCGGGAGGGTATCGACTATATCTGCAGTATCCTCAAAGAGATGGGCGAACTCCGGCATTACATCAAAGGCGTGCACCTGAGCTGCTCCCTGTCCGGCGAGTACCAGCGGCAGTCGCCCCGGATGATCCCGTCTCTGGAGAACGATGCCAGGCTGTTAAGCCATGTCTGCAATATTGACCAGCACAGACCCTTTACCGATCCGGCGGTTACGAAGATTTTTGAACTGATCGAACCGGATTACGTGGTGCATGTGCTGTATTACGACGATTTCAACCAGCTGGCCCGGCAGATTACCGAGCAGAAGCTGCTGCTGAGGGCATAAAAAAGAAAACCGGATCAGGACGGCTTGCGGTTTCCGTGAGTCGCCCTGATTTTTTCTATTATTTGACAGTATTACTACTTATCTTATATAATTAATAAAATAAAGTAAAAATAAGCGTTTAAAAAAGGCGGACGGCCCTGAAACCCGTCCGGTCTTTCATAACGTATTCCATATATCCGGTTTATACATTTTAAATTCAGAAACACAAGGACACCTTACAAGGAGATGCCCCATGTTCCAGTGGCTCAGCCAGTATAATTACGATTTTGCCCTTGCGGCCATTCCCATTCAGCTGCTTTTGCTAATATTTTACTGTTCCAGAAGGAACCTGCCCATTCGCGCCAGCTACAGTTTTCTGTGGGTCATGCTGGCCAATCTGGCCATGACGGCCTTCGACCTGATTTCCTGTGAAATGAACGAAATCTGGACGGAGTATCCCCTGTGGCTGATGTATGTTGTCAACCAGGGTTACTTCCTCGGTTTTATACTCCGGGGCTGGGCGCTGTACGATTACACGGCGGAAGAATGCCATGGGTATGCGTCCCTGGGAAAATATCTGGCTACCCTGGCCAATGTCCCGGCGGCAGTTGCGGTGATTCTCATCCTTTCCACCCCCTGGACGGCTACGATTTTCCACTTCACACCGGATAAAGGATACTATAACTGCCATTTGTATCCTATTATTTACTTCTGCACCTATTTTTACATCGCCATGTCCCTGCTGTGCGTCTTCCTGCGCTGGAAGCAGACGGACTTCCGCCTGAAGATGAGCATGCTGGGCTACAACGCGGTGCTGATTGCCGGTATCCTGCTCCGCAAGGCGTTTATCAATACGCTGGTTACCAGCTATTTCAGTATCCTGGCTATTCTGGTGATTTATTTGTCCGCCCAGAACCCGGACCTGTACCGGGACAGGGCGACGCATCTTTTCAACAAGGACGCCTTTGACAAAATCGGTCGGGAGTTCCGGCGTAAACGGACGGCGTTCCACTGCATCACGGTGACGGCGGATAATTATGCTTCTGCCAAGGTACTGTACGGCTACCAGCAGATTGAGAACGCCATCGGACTCATTGGCCGCTGGATGATCGACTCTTTCCATGATTATTATGTGTTTTATTACGGACACGGCGAGTTCCTCATGCTGCAGAAGGGTAAATTTGAAGATCACAGGGAACAGATTATCCACGAGTTGAACACGCGCTTTGCCCATCCGTGGAAAGGCGAAGGCACGGAGGTTTCCCTTTCCATGTCCTCCATGGTGCTGCCGTATGAGATCCTCCCGGAAGAAATGGAACAAATCGACGACCTGGTGGAGTTCGCCTTCGGCAAGACCTATATGGAAAATAAAAAGGGGAACAAGGTGTTCTCCAAAGATATCGTAACCGACCTGTACCGTCGGGAAGCGGTGGAGATGGCGCTGGCCAAAGCGCTGGAAGACCACCGCATCGAAGTGTACCTGCAGCCGATTTATTCCATGGAAGAACATCGGATTATCGGAGCGGAAGCCCTGGCCCGGCTGAAGGACCCGGAACTGGGGTTCATTCCTCCGGATGAATTCGTGCGGGTGGCGGAACGGACCGGCGACATTATGGAACTGGGACGGCAGGTCTTCGAACGGGTCTGCGAGTTTCTGGCGACAGGACAGCTCCAGCGCCTGGGCATCCGGAAGATCAACGTGAACCTGTCCCCGGCCCAGTGCCGGAACGACCAGCTTGCCGCTGAACTTTCGGCTATTGCCGACAAACACGGTGTGCCGTTAAGTCAGATCGATTTTGAAATTACCGAAACTTCTATTGAGGACTATCTGCTGATCCAGAAGCAGATGCTGCGCCTGCAGGAAAAGGGTGCGGAATTTTCGCTGGATGATTTTGGCACCGGCACGTCCAATCTGATCCGGCTGCTGAACCTGCCGATCCATATCGTGAAACTGGATATGTATATCGTCCAATCCTATTTCAGCGGAAAAACCGGCATTTTGCCGGACATGGTACGCATGTTCCATAACGCGCATGTAGGCGTGGTAGCAGAAGGAATCGAAACGGCGGAGATGAAAGAAGAGCTGGCCGGAATCGGCTGCGATTACCAGCAGGGCTACTTTTATTCCCGTCCGGTTCCGCCGGAAGAGTTTGTAGCGTATCTCGAAACAGTACAGTTGTCATAAAGTGCACTGGCGGAGAGGATGTAACATGCATTCCATTCGTATCAAAATTACAGCAGTGACCCTGGCGGCCATTCTTACCAGCCTGGCGGCGTTTATCGGCATCAGCTATTTTACGATGATGCAAGAGAACGATAAGACTTCGGTAGAAACGCTGAACCTGCTGAGCCAGAACGCGCAAAAAACGGTGGACGTCCGGCTGAACAGCCTGAAGCGTTCGGTAGATGTGGTGGCCGACATTGCGGAAGATTCCCTGGTCTCTCTGAATCTTGCGGAAGTCGGCGGGGCCAATCGCGCCGCGCGGACGCCCGAACAGGCAAAACAGCTGGATGCGTTTATGCAAAAATACTGTGAAGAAGTCAGGAAGGTGTTTGGCAGTATCGCCAACCATTCTGACAGTATCGTCACCTATTATTTTTGCATCAGTCCGGACATTGGCGCCTCGGAGCACGGCTTTTTCTATTCCAAAGTGGGGAAGACGGATTTTGAAGAGCAGCCCAAGCTGATCGCCGACAAACTGGATCCTGCGGACAGGGATTCCAACTGGTATTTTTCACCCATCAGGCGGGGCAAGCCCTGCTGGGTGGGACCCTATCGTTCCCGTCTTCTGGGTGGCCTGCTGACGGTTTCCTACGTAGCGCCCGTTTATAAAGAGGACGTTCTGATCGGCGTGCTGGGTATGGATACGCTGTTTTACAGCGTGCGGGCCCCGGTGCATTCGCTGCGGGTGTATGATACCGGTTTCGCCTGCCTGATGGACGAAACGGGACGCATCCTTTACCATCCCCGGCTGAAACCGGGTACAAAGGTGAACGAGGTCAGCCCTAACCTGAATCCGGAACTCTTCCGCAGAGAAAGTAACGGCAGTGAACTGATCCGATATAATGCGGAGGGGCAAAGGCGCCAGGTATCCTTTGCCACCCTCACCAACGGGCTGAAACTGGTGGTAGTTGCGCCTGTGGATGAAATATCCGCATCCTGGCATAAGATGACCCGGTCCATTTTGCTGAGCGCCATAGCCATTCTTGTGGTGTTTGCACTGCTGACCCTGGTTATCGTAGGCGCGGTAACCAAACCGTTGCTGCGGCTGACTTCCGCGTCCCAGAAACTGGCGAGCGGAGATTATAACGCGGAGTTGGACTATGAAGGCGACGACGAAGTCGGGATACTGACCCGGTCTTTCCGGCAGATGCGCGATCATCTGAAACTGTACATCAGCGACCTGAACAGCCGGGCGTTTTCGGATGCCCTGACGGGGATCAAGAACAAGGGCGCCTTCGAGGCAGTCAAAGATTGGCTCAATGACGCGATCCGTCTTGGCGGAACGGAAAGCAGACAGGAATTTGCCGTGGTTATGTTTGACTGCAATGGGTTAAAGAAAATCAACGATGAATTCGGTCACGAACGGGGTGACATCTATCTGCGGACGGCGGCCGGAGTCATTTGCCGGACCTTTCTCCACAGCCCGGTATTCCGTATGGGCGGCGATGAGTTTCTTGTCCTGCTTCAGCATGAGGCTTACAGAGAAAGGGAGACGTTACTGCAGGTCTTTGACAGCAGTTCGGAAGCAGTCAATGCGGGCGCGAAAAATCCCTGGGAGAAGGTCAACATTGCCAAAGGTATGGCGGAGTTCCGTCCGGGAGTGGATACCGACGTAGAGCAGGTGGTGCGCCGGGCCGATGAGGCGATGTACGAGAACAAGAGGCAGGGCAAACTGACGGCGGCTGTTTCCATTCCCAATTTTGAGGCCATCGATTCGTAAATGCACATACCAGCCGATACGGGATATTAAGGAAGCTCATTTCATCAGCGTTTCCTTAAAAGGTCCCGTATCGGTTTTTTTTTGAAATGTTTCAGGGTACCTGGAACTATATGATATAATAATATAAAAGATTCAACGGATTTTTAGTGAACGCCTGGATAATACTAAGAGGAGGAAGCATCATGGATTACGTGGAATTGATGGAACAGGCCCGTCCCCGGCTGGGAGCAAACTGCAAAGGCTGTCTGATCTGTAACGGCCGCGCCTGCGGGAACAAAATGCCCGGACCGGGCGCCAAGGGCATCGGGGATACGGCCATCCGCAATTATGAAAAGTGGAAAGAAATCCGTATCAACATGGACACGCTGGTGGAACGGAAGCCTGTGGACATGAGCCTTGACTTTTTCGGCAAACGCCTGAAATACCCGATTATCGCCGGACCGGTAGGGCTGGTGGCCGTACATTACAGCGATGCCTATACGGATACCACCTATAACGACGTGCTGGTTTCCGGCTGTGCCGCGGAAGGCATCGTAGCCATGACCGGCGACGGCGCTGACGCCACGGTGATGCAGGCGGCCTGTGGGGCCATTAAAAAAGCCGGCGGCCTGGGCATTCCCACCGTAAAGCCATGGGGACCGGAAACGCTGCAGGAGAAGTTTGCCTGTGTGAAAGACAGCGGCGCTTTTGCCTGCGCCATGGACGTGGACGGGGCCGGTCTGCCCTTTTTGAAAAAGCTGAACACGTCGGCAGGTTCCAAATCGGAAGAAGAACTGGCTGAAATTATCCGCAACGCCGGCGTGCCGTTCATCGTAAAAGGCATCATGACGGTGAAAGGCGCCTTGAAGGCAAAAGCCGCCGGAGCTGCCGGCATCGTGGTATCAAACCACGGCGGCCGGGTGCTGGATCAGTGTCCTGCGACGGCAGAAGTGCTGCCGGAAATCGTGGACGCGGTACAGGGCGAGATGAAGGTTCTGGTAGACGGCGGGATCCGTTCCGGCGTGGATATTTTCAAAGCCCTGGCCATCGGGGCGGACGCGGTCATCATTGCCCGTCCGTATGTGACGGCGGTGTACGGCGCCGGTGCGGAAGGAATCCGTGTGCTGACCCAAAAACTGGCGGCGGAACTGGAAGACACCATGGAAATGTGCGGCGCCCATACCCTGAAGGAAATTACCCGGGATATGGTGAGGTTATAGGAAACAAATTATAGCAGGAAAAGCAACTCACAAGAAACCAAAACACAAAAGTTTATGTAACAGGAAATATATAAGGAAGCGGAGCCCATGAAAGTACGTTGGAAAAAAACAGCCGCAGCGGCGCTGGCCGGATTATTTATTGTAACGGCGGCAGGCTGCGGCGGAGGAGATAAAAATGCCGGCAAAAAGGAAATCCTGAAAGTAGGGGTGACCGGTTTGGCTGCTACCCTTGAACCGGCCGATTATGCCGCCGGCCAGACCCTGATCCGTTGGGGCCAGGGTGAGACGCTGGCAAAGTTTGACAAAACCATGCACGCTGCTCCCTGGCTGGCGGAACGCTGGCAGGTTGCCGATGACAAGCTGACCTGGACCTTTATCATCCGGGACAGGGTGAAGTTCTCCAACGGAAACAAGGTTACGGCCGAGGCCGTCCGGTCTTCCCTGGAGCGGACGCTGGCCAAATCCGCGGAGGCGAAACGCTGGGCCCGGATCGAATCCATGAAAGCAGAAGGCCAGACCCTGACCATCCGAACCAAGCAACCGCTTCCCCATTTGCCGGGGGTTTTGTGCGATCCCCGGTTTACCGTCATCGATACTTCGGTGAAAGACCGGGATATCCCGCAAAGGGGACCTGTTTGCACCGGTCCCTATACAGTAACGTCCTTCGCAGGGGATAAAGCGGTCCTGGAAGCTAATCCCCATTATTGGGACGGCCCCGTTCCCTTTAAAGGGGTGGAGCTTCCGGTCCTCGCTGATCCCCATACCCGCGCCATGGCCCTGAAGAAAGGGCAGGTGGACGCGGCGGTGGATATTGCTTCCGGCGACCTTACCCTGTTTCAGGATGCCAACACCTTCCGTGTCAGCGAAACGGAGTCTGTCAGTTCCGTCCTGTCCCTGCTCAATGTGAAACCGGGAAAGCCTCTGGCGGACAAGCGGATCCGGGACGCGCTGATCTTCTGCCTTGACCGCCCTGCTTACTGCAAGACGTTGCTGAAAGGCACGTTTATCCCCGGCGGTCCGGTTCTGGCGCCGGGACTGGGATACGGCTACGATACGCTGATGCAGTCGTATGGGAGCCGACAGGACGTGGGAAAATCCAAGAAACTGCTTGCGGAAGCAGGCTGGAAAGATACCAACCGCGACGGCTTCGTGGATAAAGACGGCAAAACCCTGGAAATCGGCTTTACGATTTGCGCTGACCGGGCGGAACTGCCCCTGTTTGCCGAGGCCGTGAAACTGGACGCCAAAAACGTCGGGATCAAGGTGAATATTAAAACGGCGGACCGCAACGCGCTGGAACAGGCGCGCAAAACCGGCGACTATGACATGCTGATTCATTCAGGCATGACGACGCTGGCCGGAAGCCCGCTGCATTATCTGGACCGGAACTGGAAATCGGATACAAACGGCAGCAATCCGCAAAATACTTCCGGCTACCGCAATGCAGCTTTCGATGCCTTAAGCGATGCGCTGGCCGCGGAAGCGGATCCGGCGAAACAGAAACAAATGCTCCTCGACATGCAGAAGATCCTGCTGGACGATACGGCGGTCATCGTATTCGGGTATCCGAAGACCAACATTGTCAGCCGTACCGGTATGATCCATTCGGACGTCAATCCCTGCGACGATTACCGGATCACCAAAGACTGGAAGAGAAAGGAATAACGTTACGACCGACAGCAGCCGTG
>ONAV01000063.1 GCA_900315925.1 uncultured Selenomonadales bacterium
AGGAAAAAAAGTAGTTCGCAACAAAAAGAAAGTAAGCAAAAACGTCGTTGCCGGCGCTGCGCATATTAAATCCACTTTTAACAACACGCTGGTTACGATCACCGATTTGAACGGCAATGTAATCAGCTGGGCTTCTGCCGGTGAAATGGGCTTCCGCGGAAGCCGCAAGAGCACCCCGTTCGCAGCACAGATGGCAGCAGAAACCGCTACCAAAGCTGCAATGGAACATGGCATGAAAACCGTTGAAGTATATGTTAAGGGCCCCGGCGCCGGCCGTGAAGCTGCAATCCGCGCTTTACAGGCTACCGGTCTCGAAGTTAACTCCATTAAAGACGTAACTCCGATTCCGCACAACGGCTGCCGTCCGCCGAAACGTCGCAGAGTATAACAGGAGGTGTAAAACACAGATGGCAATTGATAGAGTACCTGCTCTGAAACGCTGCCGTTCACTGGGTCTGGAACCCGCGGTTGTAGGTCTGGCCAAGAGCTCTTTCCGCCAGCCCCATCATGCTAACCATAAGGTAAGTGAATATGGCGCGCAGTTAAAAGAAAAACAGAAAGCAAAATTCATTTACGGCGTACTGGAAAAACAGTTCCGCCTGTATTACGAAAAAGCGAAGAAAATGCCCGGCATCACCGGTGAAAACCTGCTGTTATTGCTGGAAAGAAGACTGGACAACGTAGTGTTCCGTATGGGACTGGCTACCACCCGCCGTCAGGCGCGTCAGCTGGTACGTCACGGTCATGTATCCGTTAACGGAAAACGCGTTGATATTCCTTCTGCATTGATCAAAGTTGGCGATGAAGTAGCTGTAATGGAAAACAGCCGCGCTAAGACTTACTTTAAAGGCATGAATGAGAAGCTGGCCGCTGTAACGGCTCCGGCCTGGCTTGTTGTGAATGCAGAAGCTTTGTGCGCCAAAGTTGACCGTTTCCCGGCTCGTGAGGAAATTGATGTTCCGGTAGTGGAACAGTCCATTGTCGAACTGTACTCCAAATAATGATGAGCATCTTTTGCCACCAACCAGTTGGCGTATTGTGGTAATACGCGAGAGAAGGAGGCTTTCCGCATGATTGAAATTATTGAACCGAAGTTGGTTACGACTGAAGTTTCTGGTGATAAACGTTATGGCAAATTTGTCTGGGAACCGTTGGAACGTGGCTATGGCATTACATTAGGAAATAGCCTGCGCCGTGTCCTGTTATCTTCCCTGCCCGGTGCTGCCGTAATCGGCGTGATGATCGAGTACGGTGAAGGAACGAAAGTCCTGCATGAGTTCACCACGATTCCGGGTGTCCGGGAAGACGTGGCAGACATCGTCCTGAATATCAAAGGGCTGTGCATGCAGTTAAGTTCTCCGGACAGCGAGATGAAGGTTCTGCATATCAACGCTGCAGGCGAACAGGAAATTACGGCTGAAGACATTGAAACCGACAGCGACGTGGAGATCCTGAATCCGGATCTGCATATCGCAACGCTGGACAAAGACGCCAGCCTGAAAATCGATATTTATGTCGATACCGGCAGGGGATATGTACCCGGTGACAAGAATAAAAGAGATGATATGGGCATCGGCTGGATTCCCGTTGACAGCATTTATTCTCCGATCACCCGCGTTAAATTTGGCGTGACCGATACCCGTGTCGGCAACGTGACCGATTACGATAAACTGACACTGGAAGTATGGACTGACGGCAGCATCAATCCGGAAGACGCCATCAGCCGCGCATCCGGACTTCTGATCGATTACCTGAAGCTCTTCCAGAACGGTACTGTTGTGGAGCAGCAACTTGTTCCTGCTGCAGAACCGTCTGCAACGGAAAAAGACACGGAAGAACAGGAAGATCCGAAACTGGCCATGTCGATTGAAGAGATGGACCTGTCTGTACGCAGCAACAACTGCCTGCGCCGGGCCGGCATCAACACAGTGGGCGACCTGATCAACAAATCGGAAGATGATTTGAAGAAGGTCCGCAACCTGGGTACCAAATCGTTGGAAGAAATTATTAAAAAGTTAGTGGATTTAGACTTGTCCTTACGTAAGGACGAGGAAGATTAATAAGGGGGACGGAAAATGGCATACAGAAAATTAAACCGCGCGTCCGGTAACCGTAAAGCTCTGTTCCGCAGTCTGTCCAGCGCCCTGATTATGAATGGCAGGATTGAGACCACCATCACGAAAGCAAAAGAGACCAGCAAGAATGTGGCAAAGCTGATCACTCTGGCTAAAGTTGGTGATTTGCATGCACGCCGTCAGGTGCTGGCAACGCTGGTAGACGAAACCGCTACCAGAAAACTGTTTGATGAACTGGCTCCCAAGTACCAGGACAGACAGGGCGGCTTCACCCGTATTTACCGGGTTGGTCCTCGTCGTGGCGATGCAGCCGAAATGGCGATTATTGAACTTTTATAAGAGTTTCAATACAAAACTGCTTACCTGAAACAGGGTAAGCAGTTTTTTTATAAAAGAAAGGCTCTGAGAAGAACGTATTGCAGCCGGTAAGATGAAAGCAAAACCGTTCGCGTTTTCTATTTCATGGGCTCATTTGCCTGCGGCTTCGAAACTCGAAGTCGCGTTGACTGGCAATCCGTCTCCCACTTCCTCACTCCGCCCGCTCAGCAAGCTTCGCGTTGCTCATTCGTCAAACTGGGACCCACACGGATTGCCAGTCAACGCTCAATGGAATGACGCAATCATTCCCGATGTTTTGTTCAGAGCATTTCCTTTGTAAAAATGTTAACTCTTTTTATAAATAAGTTGACGATTGTGGCGACTAAAGATATAATATACGTGTTCATTTTTACTAATGCACAGGGGGAACTATGGAGCCGGTGATTGAAACCAAGGGGCTTAAACATGTTTATATAGACTCGGACAACAATCCGGTCACGGCGCTGGATGGGATTGATCTTCAGATCATGTCCGGCGAATTCGTGGCGGTCATTGGCGCCAACGGCAGCGGCAAAAGTACGCTGGCCCGTCATTTTAATGCGCTGCTTTTACCTTCGGAGGGCAGTGTGAACGTTCACGGGCTGGATACGCTGGACGAAAACAATCTGTGGCAGATCCGGCAGGATACGGGTATGGTGTTCCAAAATCCGGACAACCAGATTGTGGCGGCTGTTGTGGAAGAGGACGTGGCTTTCGGGCCGGAAAATATCGGCGTACCCACAGAGGAACTGAAGCAAAGAGTGGAAGATGCTTTGCGGGCCGTAGATATGCTGGATTACCGGGAACATGCGCCGCATCTTCTGTCCGGCGGGCAGAAGCAACGGGTGGCTATCGCCGGCACGTTGGCGCTGGGGTCCCGCTGCATCGTATTGGACGAGCCCACTGCCATGCTGGATCCGAAAGGCCGCAAGGAAATCCTCAGTACCGTGCGGAAATTGAACAGGGAACAGCATATTACCGTCGTTTACATTACGCATTTTATGACGGAAGCCATGCAGGCTGACCGCGTCATCGTCATGGGGGACGGCAGAATCAAATTCCAGGGCACGCCCAGGGACGTGTTCTCCAGGGTAGAAGAACTGGAAAAGCTGGGACTGGAAGCGCCTCTGGCTGCCAAATTTGCGTTTGAGTTACGGAAAAGCGGCGTGAAACTGCCGCAGGGCATCATTACCAACGAAGAGCTGGCGGAAGCCTTGGCCGGCACGTTTTGTGCATGACTGTGGCAATGTCTCCGGACTTAGCTGCAACAACCGGAGAAGCGCAGGTAAAAATTGAGAAGTACTGGCATACATTGAAACAGCTTTTGAAATGACGGGCAGCTCAGGTTGTTGCAGACGGCGACATACGTTGCTTGCATAATTAGTTAAAACAGTGAAACGGGAACGAGAAAGATGTCGATTAAACTGGAACATGTTTCCTATACATATATGCCGGGAACGCCTTACGAGAAAGAAGCGCTGAAGGATGTTTCCCTGGAAATTCATAAAGGCGAATTCGTGGCGGTCATCGGGCACACCGGCAGCGGCAAATCCACGCTGGTGCAAAACCTGAACGGACTGCTGCATCCCGCAAAGGGAACCGCATCACTGGACGGCGTTGATTTGTCCGGCAAAACGAAAGAAGCCAAGCTGGCACGGGGACGGATCGGCATGGTGTTCCAGTATCCGGAGCACCAGCTGTTTGCGGAAACCGTATACGAGGACGTCGCGTTCGGGCCACGGAACCTGGGCCTTTCCGCCGATGAAGTGGAGACGCGCGTCAGGGACGCCATGAAGTTTGTAGGGCTGGATTTTGAAACCTACGTCCAACGGTCTCCTTTTTCTCTGTCCGGAGGGCAGATGCGCAGGGCAGCCATTGCCGGGGTGGTGGCAATGAACCCGGACTACCTTATATTGGACGAACCCTCGGCCGGTCTGGACCCCGGCTCCCGTGATGCCGTGTTTGCGGAAATCATGGCCCTGTATAAAAAACGGGGCATCGGTATCATCATGGTGACCCACAGCATGGAAGAGGCGGCAAAATATGCCAAACGGATGCTGGTGGTGTATAAAGGCGAAGTCATTCTTGACGGCAAACCGGGGGAGATTTTCCTGAAAGAAAAGAATCACTTGCTGGAAGCCGGGATGGATATACCGGAAGTTTATAAACTGGCGGACGCGCTGCGGGCGAAAGGCCTGCGTCTGCCTTATGAAATCACTGACGCGAAGCGGCTGCTGGCGGAAGTGAAACGCAGAAAGGGGCTGAAGTAGATGCTGGATATTACACTGGGACAGTATTACCCGGGCAACAGCTTCATTCACCGCCTCGACCCCCGGACCAAAATACTGACCACACTGATCCTGATCGTGGCGGTTTTTCTGGCCAATTCGGCCATCGGTTACGCTGCGCTCTGTGCCATGGTGCTGTTTATCATCGCAATTTCGGGCCTGCCTTTCATGCTGGTGCTGAAATCGGTAAAACCGCTGCTGTTCATCATCGTGCTGACGCTGGTGCTGCACGCGGTCATGGGACAGGGCGAGCACGTGCTGTATCAGTGGAAGTTTATCAAAGTGACGGAAGAAGGCCTGCAGCTGGGGGTGCAGATGGCCATGCGCCTGATCCTGCTGCTGATGATTTCTTCCATATTAACTTTTACCACGTCGCCCATCGTATTGACGGACGGCATTGAAGCGCTTCTGCGCCCTTTCCGTGTCATCGGCGTGCCGGCCCACGAGCTGGCCATGATGATGACCATCGCCCTGCGTTTCATTCCTACTTTAATGGAAGAAACGGATCGTATCATCAAGGCGCAGACGGCCCGGGGCGCGGATTTTTCCGGCGGGAACCTGCTGGCCCGGGCAAAAAACATGCTGCCGATTCTGGTGCCGCTGTTCATCAGCGCTTTCCGACGGGCGGACGACCTGGCCATTGCCATGGAAGCGCGTTGCTATCGCGGCGGGGAAGGGCGTACCCGTATGCACCAGCTGGCCTACCGTTCCGGTGACGGACTGGCTTTTGTGTTTGCCTTTGCCATGATCGGACTGCTGGCGTTTCTGCGCTGGGGACCGAAGTTTATATAAAACGAATTGTACGGGCTGCTTTGCCCTTGTAAAACCAAGTTGCTGCAATGCGTTGCGGTAGAATGATGAATAGAAAACTGTGCGCAACGATACAATTTAATCCAATTATTCAACATAGTAGTAATATGAGAACGATAAAACTCACTGTCTGCTACGACGGAAGCAACTATTTCGGCTTCCAGCGGCAGGCGAAGGAAATAACCGTACAACAGATTTTGGAAGAAAAACTGGCGCGCGTTTGCGGCGAACCTGTAACCGTTACCGGCAGCGGCCGGACGGATGCGGGGGTGCATGCCCGCTGCCAGGTGGTTTCCTTTACCACAGAGGGAACGATTCCCACAGCGAACCTGCCGCGGGCGCTGAACAGCATCCTGCCGGAAGATATCCGGGCGTTGCGTGCCGAAGAAGCGCAGCCGGGTTTTAACGCCCGCAAGGATGCCTGCCGGAAAGAATACGAGTACCGCATCCGCTATACGCCGGAGCCGGATCCGTTTACGCGCAACTATGCGTGGCAGATGAAAGAACGACCGGACATGGAGAAAATGAACGAAGCGGCTGCCATGCTTATGGGCACCCATGACTTCAGCGGTTTCCAAAGCACCGGAAGCACCCAGGTATTTCCTGTTAAAACGATTTACAGATCCTGTTGGGAAACGGAAGCGGACGGTACGCTGGTCTATCATATTGCAGGCAACGGCTTTGTGTACCACATGGTGCGCAATTTAGTCTGGTCCATGGTACAGATCGGACTGGGGAAAAAATCGCCGCAGGCGATGGCAGAAGAACTGAAGCAAAAGCGGGGTGAATTTGAGAATTCGCCGGCGCCTGCACAGGGGTTATATTTGGCAAAAGTAGAGTACGAATAATATAATAATTTTAAAGGAAAAGGCATAAGCAAAAACGTTCACGATTGCTATTTCATGGATTCATGTGCCTGTGGCTTCGAAACTCGGGCTTTGCCCTCAGACAGTCTCGCCACGACGGCACATTTCATCACATGAAATGACGCAATCGTTCTCTATGTTTTACTCATACCTTTTCCTTTAAAATTTTTATAAAATAGCTCTGAATCCTGTTGACAAAAACAGCAAAAGTGATTAAAATATATTTACGTGATTTTGCGTCCTGAATTCGATTAGCCCCGATGCAGGAAATGCAATGACTCATCATCACATTCACGTTTTTTTCATTATTATGTAAACACTGCAAGAATAAATCCTGGGAGGGACATTGAAATGAAATCTTTCATGGCAAACCCGTCCAACATCGAACGCAAGTGGTTCGTGGTGGACGCCACTGATAAAACGCTGGGCCGTCTGGCCGCAGAAGTTGCCAAAGTCCTGCGCGGTAAACACAAACCGACCTTTACCCCGCATATGGACACCGGCGACAATGTAATCATTGTAAACGCTGACAAAGTTGTGCTGACCGGCAAAAAGCTGACGCAGAAGACCTACTTCCATCACACCGGTTATCTGGGCGGCGACCGTTTTGTACTGGCAAAAGACATGCTGGCCAACAACCCGGTCCGCATGGTTGAAATTGCTGTTCGCGGCATGATCCCGAAGAACCGTCTGGGCGACCAGATCTACAAAAAACTGCACGTATATGCTGGTCCGGAACATCCGCATGCAGCACAGCAGCCTGAAGTATTAGAAATCAACGTACGGTAATCAGGAGGAGGAAAACATCATGGCAGAAGTAGTATACAGCGCGACTGGCCGTCGCAAATCTTCCGTTGCCCGTGGTCTGGAAACCCTGAAGCTGATCGTAAATCAGCCTCTGGAACTGACCGAGACCAAAGACAAATATGATATTTTAGTAAACGTAATCGGCGGCGGTTTCTCCGGCCAGGCCGGTGCAATCCGTCACGGTATCAGCCGCGCTCTGTGCAAGGTTGACGAAGAATATCGTCCGACCCTGAAAAAAGCCGGTCTGATGACCCGCGACCCCCGCGAAAAAGAACGTCGCAAATACGGCCTGAAGAAAGCCCGCAAGGCTTCCCAGTACAGCAAGCGTTAATTTTTGCGTACGTTGTTTTACCGTATATCCTGCCTCGCAGCTTTTGGCTGCGGGGCTTTTCTGTAAAAAATGTGCAAAATTTTATAATTTCGTGTATAATAATTATGCGAAAGTATCGCGCGGATAGCTCAGCTGGTTAGAGTGCCGTCTTGACATGGCGGAGGTCGTGGGTTCGAGCCCCACTCTGCGCACCAGCCATCACACCCTCAATCCCATACGGGCATTGGGGGTTGTTTTTGTATCACAGAACTTTTACAACAAACAGATGAAAAATATTTGCAATCCAATGAAACTATGGTATAATAAAATGACAATTATGACTATAATGACAAAATGATTATAATCACTGAAAGTTTTTGCAAGATAGGGGGCGATGTTGCCTTATGAAGCTGTTCCAGTTTGATTATAAAAACGAAATTTCATTACGTGGCAAGCTGCACAGGATTCGTCAATACTGTGAAGAGAAGGGCGCTTCTAAAGTTCTTTTCCATATTTTTACCGATTCGCCGGACAAAGAGCTGATTGATGGCGTCTGCGCCGTGCTGGACCAGGAGATGCCGGACGCGGAATATGCAGGCTGCTCTACCAACGGCAACATCAGCAGCGGTGATTTCTCGCCTTCCGGTGTATCCATTACGTGTATGGTGTTCAGCTGTCCTTCCATCCATGTGGAAACGCTGCAGTACAGACTGACAGAAGACGTGGCCATAGAGGTGACTGATGCGCTGAAGCGGGAAGTGAAAGCCCGTCCCTGGGTCAAGGCCGTGGAACTGGTAGCCACCATCCGGGGCTTGTCCATGTCCGCGTTCTGCGACAACCTGCACGATTTGGATCCGTCCATTCAGGTGTTCGGCGGCGGCGCTTTCAGCGGTAAACTGGATGCCGTACAGGCCTGCGTATTTTCCAAAAAAGGTTCCTGTATGCAAAAGGGCGTTGCCTTTGTGCTGTACGGCGGCGATGATTTTTATCTTTCCACACAGTTTGTGTCTGGCTGGAAGCCGCTGGGCAAAGAAATGAAAGTGACCCGTGCCACGGGCAACATCGTGTACGAACTGGACGGTCAGCCGACCTATGACGCGTACTATCGTTATTTAAAAATCAAGAATGATGAGAATTTCTTCTTCCATACTATAGAGTTCCCGTTCTACTACATTCGGAACGGCGTCAACATCCTGCGCGACCCGGTATGCTGCAACGAAGACGGGTCCATCGAAATGACCTCGGACGTGAAAGAAGGGGCGACGGGCCGCCTTGCCTACGGCGATCCCATGACGATTCTGGACAGCGTGGCGGAAACCCGGACGGAAGTAGCAAGCTTTTCGCCGGAAGCCATCCTTATCTTTTCCTGCGCCGGACGCCGGTTGTTCTGGGGCGACGACAGGATCGGCCGGGAAACACAGCCTTTTGAATCCCTTGCGCCGACCTTTGGCTTTTTCACATCCAGCGAGTTTTTGCGCACCAACGGCTATGTGAACCAGCATAATGTTACGCTGGTCATCGCAGCCATGCGGGAAGGAGAACCCAAAGAAAACACGACTGCTGCCGAAAAACTGGATCATACGGAACGCATCTCCATGATCCACCGTCTGGCCACCTTCATCAATATGGCCACAAAGGAACTGGAAGAGGCGAACCAGAAGCTTCACGAGGTAGCCATCACCGACGCGCTGACCGGGCTGTACAACCGGGGCGAGATACAGCGGCGGATTGAAGAGCAGGGCGAAGGGGAAGGGAAGAAAGAACCGTTCTCCCTGATTATGTTTGACTTGGACGATTTCAAAAAGGTCAACGACACCTACGGACACAAAATCGGCGACGAAGTACTGACCGGACTGGCGGATTTCCTGCAGGTATCGCTGCATTCGGAAGAAGTGCGTTATATGGCCGGACGCTGGGGCGGCGAAGAATTCATGATCGTTTTACCCGGCATGCATGCAAAAGACGCAGCCGTGATTGCGGAAAAACTGCGGAACGGCTTTGCGGCCATCGAATTTAAGGGCGCCGGCCGGCAGACCATGAGCCTGGGTGTGACGGAATATATTCCCGGCGAAGATACGGACGACCTTTGCATCCGTGTGGACGACGCGCTGTATGCGGCAAAACGCAACGGTAAGAACCGTGTCGTGGTGAAATAAAATAAAATATATAAGCCGGAGCTGGCAGCCATGGTGTTGCAGGCTCCGGCTTTTTTATTTCACGTGACTATCTCGTCAGAAATGACGCGTATCTCGGAAAGCGCGGAAACAGGAAGATAATTGTGAAAGGAATTTGTGAACATTTGTGATTTTTTGTTGAATAAATATTGATTTACGGCTATAATGATAATGCATGAATAATATAAGTTGTGCCGTTATTCCGCGGTGCTGTGTCTGCATGCGCAGTGCCGGAAGAGAAGGCGGCAGGAAGGAGCATTATAAATGAAGAAAACATTAATGGCTTTGGCACTTTCCATGGCAGTCAGCGCAAGCTGCTTTGCGGCCGGTGCGTCTGGTCGGTTTGCTACGGAGGAGAAAACGGCGGATGCGCTGGTGGATGCACTGACCGGCAGCACCGGGTATGAACAGGTAAGCAAAAACTTCAGCAAGGGATTAAAGGAAAAACTGAACGCGGCTGCTTTTGCCAAAGTGAAGGAAGAAATCCGCAAACAGGTTGGCGCCATCAAAAACGTGAATTTCGTAGTACTGAACAAGCAGTATGATCTGCAGAAGGGCTACAACGGCATTGACGAGCTGGTTTATTTCGGCACGGTAAGCAAGGAAAAATTCGCCCGGATTTTTGTTTCTTTTGCGGAAGAAGAAGGAAAGCCGATGGTGACCGGTTTCCAGGTTACCCCCATTGAACCGGCGAAACAGCAGGCTTCGGCCAAAAAATAAAGGGTAACTGTGTAGGAAACGATGTACCTGCAAGAGTAACGGTGTCTGTGTTAGGCTTAGCTCAGTGAAGCGGGCGTGGACAAGTTGCGATTTGTGATGTATTTTGTGTTGTATAAAACAAGCCTCTGCAGTCTGGCAGTTCAGATTGCAGAGGCTGTTTATTTTGCATTAATTCGCTGTCGTGCATACACAAAGGCCGGGCGCAGTGCTATAATTAATAATAAGAAGAAAGGTTTGCATTGCTGGTTGCGGTGGGGGAAGTGTATGTTGTATGGAGCAGTGGAAACGTAACGTATATATCTGTGCCCTGGCGGCGTTCATCACGTCGGTGGGCATGAGCCAGCTGGCTCCCATGCTGCCGCTGTATATTCAGTCATTGGGAGTGACGGATCAGGGAGAGGTGGCCCGCTGGGCAGGCATCATTTTTGCCATGAACTTTGTGACGCTGGCTGTCTTTTCGCCCATCTGGGGCAGGCTGTCCGACCGGTACGGGCGCAAGATCATGTGCCTGCGGGCGGTAATCTGGCTGGCCGTCATCAATTTCGGCATGGGCATGGCCCAGCATGTGTACCATCTGGTGATACTGCGTCTGCTGCAGGGCGCGTTGAGCGGGTTTCTTGCGACTGCCATTCCGCTGGTGTCATCCGAATCCCCCACCCACCGGGCTGGCTGGGCCTTAGGCGTGTTTTACACAGGGCAGATCAGCGGCACCCTTATCGGGCCGTTGCTGGGAGGCTGGCTGGCGGAGACGGTGGGATACCGGAACACTTATTTTGTGGTAGCCGGTTTTTGTCTGCTCAGCAGTCTGGCCATTATGGGGATCCACGAGACCCGGCGGGTTGCGGACAACACGACGGTCAAAGTTTCCAACAGAGACGCGTTTCGTTCCGTATCCCGGCCGTCCTTGCTGTATGGGATTTTCGTAACAACATTTTCGCTTCAGTTTTCCCTTATGTGCATCGAGCCTATCCTGACCGTTTATATTAAAGGAATGGCGCCGGAATCCGAACACGTGGCCCTGATTTCCGGGGCGGTCTTTTCCAGCGCGGGGTTTGCCAGCGCTTTGTTTAGTTCCCGGCTGGGGGCGCTCTCCGACCGGATCGGGACGCAGAAGGTACTGTTCTGTTCCCTGCTGACCGCCTGCGTGGTGGCCATTCCTCAGGCTTTTGTCACAGCGCCCTGGCAATTGGGGATGCTGCGTTTTATTCACGGTATTGCGGTAGCGGGGCTGATGCCTTCCGTGAACCATCTGATCAAGGAAGCGGCGCCGCAGGAGTTTTTGGGACGTATGTACGGCATCAACCAGTCCTTCCAGTTTATCGGCATGAGTTCCGGCGCCATCTTTGGCGGTTTTATTGCGGAACATTTCGGCATTCCCAGCCTGTTCTTCATTGCGGCGACCATGCTGCTGGCCAGTGCCGGGCTGTGCTATAAGGTGATCGGGGCCCGGTCGTGAAAGGTGTGCGGAAGGATCGCTGGGATACAAGGTTAACGGAGCGGTGTGTTACAGGGTATTTCCTTTTTCATCTGATGTGATATAATAAAGAAAGGAAGATAAAAAACGCAGGAACATTTGTGAAGAAAAAATTCGGAAGCGTTGCGGGTACAGAATATAAGTTGCCTTTTTGTTACAGGAAGGATTAGGGAGGATTGGTTATGAAGAAGATTTTTATTTTGTGTGCGTTGCTGATTACAATGTTTACGTCTGTGTGCGGTGCGGAACCGGTGTCCAGTTACTGCAAACTGGATCAGAGCAAATGGCTGTGGCTCAGTTCCACGGATTTTCAGGGAACCTTTTTTGATTACACATCGGTGGAAAAAGTTCCAGACAAGAATGAAAAGAAGGTCTGGGTGTGCACCTATACCTGGGTGGACGACACTTTCGGCAAAGGCATGCATTACGTGTTTGTAAGATACGGCATCAATTATGACAACAACACCGCGTACATGGAAAAAGGCACAGTGCAGGATGAAAACCTGAATACTATCAAGTCATACGATAAGCTGAAATATAATCCGCAGCCCATTAAGCCGGGCACCGTATTGGACCGCCTGGCAAAACGGGTGACGGCATTCGGGAACGGAGACAAGTAAATAACGGAGACAAGTAAATAAGGGCGAAGCGTTTTTGTGAAAGGTGGGTCGAAGTATTATGGCATTGAAGAACCAGACTGAGGAACACAGAAAATATCTGGAACTGCTGGCACGGGAGTTTCCCACCCAGGAGGCGACGGTCACGGAGATCATCAACCTGCAGGCCATCATCAATCTGCCCAAGGGCACGGAACATTTCATGAGCGACCTGCACGGGGAGTACGAAGCCTTTTACCACATTTTGAACAACAGCTCCGGCGTCATCCGGGAAAAAGTGGACATGCTTTTTTCCGAGAGCATGAATGACCGGGACCGCAAGAACCTTTGTACATTGATTTATTATCCCAAAGAGAAACTGGATATGCTGGTTGAAGTGGGGCTGATGTCGGAGACCTGGGCCAAAACGACCCTGCGCCGCCTGCTGCGGCTGGCGCGGCTTCTGTCTTCCAAGTACACCCGTTCCAAAGTACGTAAGGCCATGCCGGAAGACTTCCGTTATGTGCTGGACGAATTGCTCCATGCCCAGCCTGACGAAGACCAGAACCGGTATGTGTATCATGCCAAAATTCTGGATACCATCTGGGAGACCGGCAGCTTCCGTTCCTTCATTTATGCGCTGACCTATCTGATCAAACGGCTGGCGGTGGATCATCTGCATATTGTGGGCGATATTTATGACCGCGGTCCTTACGCCCATAAAATTATGGACCGGCTGATGCAGCACCATTCAGTGGACGTGCAGTGGGGCAACCACGATGTGCTTTGGATGGGGGCGGCGGCCGGCAGCATACCCTGTATCATCAACGTTATTCGTAACAACGTGCGCTATAACAACTGGGAAATCCTGGAAAACGGTTACGGCATCAGCATGCGCGACTTTGTAACCTTTGCGGCGGAAAATTATCAAAAAGACGAAAGCAAGAACGCACTGGTAAAGGCCATTAATGTAATGTTGTTCAAGGCGGAAGGGCAGGCCATGCTGCGCCATCCGGAATTCAAACTGGAAGACCGGCTGCTGTTCGACAAGATCGATCCGGTGAAAGGCATTGCCACCTTACCGGACGGTCAGTATGAAATGAACACTACGGACTTTCCCACTTACGATCCGGACCGTCCCTATGAGTATTCGCCGGAAGAAGAGAAGATCATCGAAGACTGGCAGTGGGATTTCCTGCACAGCGAGGCCCTGCAGAAGCATATGGATTTCTTCTTCAGCCACGGTTCCCTGTACAAGGTTATGAACGGCAACCTGATGTTCCACGGCGGCCTGCCCATGAACGAGGACGGCACCTTCCGGCCTGTCACCCTGCGTGGGAAGACCCTGAAGGGCCGGGCCTACATGGACTGGGTGGATCATCTGGCCCGTATCTGCTTCCGGCGGCGGAAGCTGGAAGACCAGGACTTCTTCTGGTTCCTGTGGATCCATCCCGATTCCCCGGTGACAGGACGTACCATTAAAACCTTTGAACGCAGTTACATCGACGACGAAAGCACCTGGCCGGAGCCCCAGGATCCCTATTATAAGCTGCACCGGAAGAAGGAAATCTGTGAAAAGGTGTTGCATGAATTCGGTCTGGATTCGCCCCAGTCCCACATCATCAACGGACATACGCCGGTAAAGGTGGCCCAAGGCGATACCCCGGTTCGGGCCGGCGGCAAGGAAATCTGCATTGACGGCGGTTTCTGCAAGGCTTACCAGAAATCTACCGGTATTGCCGGTTATACGCTGATTTTCAATTCCCATGGCATCCGTATCAAGGCTCACTATCCCTTCCAGGATATCGAACACGTGCTCACTACCAATGCGGACATTGATTCTGTCACCACCCAGGTGGAAATGGAACCCAAGCGGGTGATGATTGGCGACACGGACAACGGCCAGAATTTAAAACAGCAGATCTCGGATTTGACGGATCTGCTGGAAGCGTACAGAGACGGAATGATTATGGAGAAAAAATAGGGAATTAACAGTTTCCCGTATAAACGTATTTTAAATAGTTGCGCGCTACGTCTGCCAGCCGGTACACCCGGGCGGCAGGCGTTTCGTTTCTGTCCACCATGTTCCAGCGGGGGAAGAATTTGCTTACGTGCAGCGGAATGTCCGGCGAAAGGGAGGCAATCCATTGGGCGATGGCTTCCATTTCTTCCGGGCTGTCGTTCTCTTTGGGTACGATCAGCGTTGTCAGTTCCACGTGGGCGGTTTTGCATGCTTCCGTAATGAAAGCTTTTACCATTTCCAGGTCGCCGCCCAGCTTTTTGTACCATTCCGGGGTAAAGCCTTTCAGGTCAATGTTATACGCGTCCACGATACCTGCCAGATTTTTGGCGATTTCCACAGAAAAGTTCCCATTGGTGACCACTACGTTTTTCTGCCCGTTGCGGTGAACCAGCTCGCCGGTGTCGCGGATAAATTCCCAGCTTAACAGCGGCTCATTGTAAGTAAAGGCAACGCCGATGTTGTTCCGGTTTTTCAGTTCCAGCGCTTTGGCTGCAATCTGTTCCGGCCTTGCAATAACGGGCTGGAAGGCATCTCGTCCGTACTGGGAAATGGAAAAGTTCTGGCAGAAAGGGCAGCGCAGGTTGCAACCGTAACTGCCTAAAGACAAAATCGTCGTACCGGGATAAAACCGGTTCAGGGGCTTCTTCTCAATCGGGTCCAGCGCCAGCGAAGTCAGGAAACCGTAGTTGCCGCAGACATTCTTTCCGTCCTGCAGTATGCGGACGCGGCAGAACCCGGTTTTGCCTTCCTGCAGCGTGCAGTGATTGTGACAGTAGGGACAAGTATATGACATGATTGTTACTCCTTGTATGGTACACTGGTAAAGTCCTGCAGGTACCGCCTGAACGCAGTGACCCGTTCCCGGAGGGTGCGAGGAGGACAAAGAAAAACTATTCTTACAGTCAGGCTGCTGACATAGGCGGCAGTCGTCATCGCCGTGCGCCAACGGCGCAGCGAACAATCAGGCACCGAAGCGTTAGGGTCACAATGTGAAGGCGGTACCTGCAGGACGCTTCTCCGTTTTTTAAAAATTAAAAATGCCGTATCACTTCAAACCGCTTCAGTTCACAGCCGCTTTCTTCCGGACGGATGCCGGCTTTCTGTTTGGCGATATCGACTTGCTGCTCAATGGTATCCACGCCGGGCAGGTTGGGCAGCAGCAACCCGCTGCGACTGCCTTTGGTCACCAGCACGCCGTAACGTTTTACGTCCAGCTGGGCCGGCGAGCTGATGGGCTCCATGGGTCCCAGCACGTCCACGCTGTATTCCAGTTCTTCCAGTTCATCGGGCAGCACCGGGGTGAAACGGGGATCGCGGCTGCAGGCGGAAATGGCGTTGTGCCGGATCTCTTCCGCCACGTTGTCGTACATGGGGCCGATGGTGCCGATGCAGCCCCGCAATGCGCCGCGGATCTTTAGCGAAACGAACACGCCGGCCTTCTGCGCCGTCATCTCCGGGATAATATGCTGCGGGGAACGCAGGTAGCCGCCCTTGCTTTTCACGTAATGCATCCTGCCCCGGATGGTGTCGTAGGCGCTCAGGAAGTGACGGCTTTCGTCTGCCCCGGTTGGAGTGAACAGGGTAACGCCGTAGCCTACACCAAAAGGTCCTTCGTAGCTCAGCTTTTCCGCTTTTACTGCCAGTCCGTCCAGGGCGCCGGCCATCAAAACGAAAGAGCGGTGACCGCATTCGGCGGCTTCTTCCAGAAACGTATCTTTAAAGGAAAACAGCTCGGCAAAATTTCCGCTTCCCATTACGTCCATAATCTTTTTGTCGTATTCGGGGCCGGCGGCGTTATAGCCGTAAGGGCCGCTTCTGGTGAGCTTATGGGACAGGTCGCCGCTGGCGATCCATGCAATCTTCCGGCCCAGCTTTTCTGCTGTTTCCGCAATGAGCATGCCAACCCGGTAATGCTCTTTCAGGGAAAAACCGGAGAGGGCCAGCCGTACGATTTTACAGGTTTTGCAGTATTTGGCGAGGAAATACAGGGGCACCATGGTTCCGTGGTCCAGTTCCGGCTGCCTGTTTCCCAGGGTGCCGGCCGGGATGCCCGCCTGTTTTGCCGCAGCATCAACCGCGCGAACCAGCTCTTCGTCATAGACAACGGTAAACTTGACCTGGGGCGCGCCGAACTGGGCCATGCTGCCTTTGGCGGAAGGCCCCGGTGAAATATGGAAATAATCGGAGTACAAAATGGAATGCGGACTGGAGACGATGACCGTGTCCGGTTGCAGGTCCGCTATGAATTTTGCAGCCCTTTCAAATGCGTCGATGGTGGACTGGATTCGTTTTTCTTCCCCGTGGCCCACTTCGGGAAGGATGAGGGGCGGATGGGGGACCTGTACTGCGCCGAGAATTGCCATGGTGAAAACTCCTTTCTGCCATACCGTTACTCAATAGATGGAACGGATTGCCTGTCAGGCCGGGTTCCGAATATTATTGTTCGTACACACGCATGTAACAAAGTTACACTCCCTAATGGCGTAACGATTTATCCTGATTATTATTATACAGCAAAATATGCAGTATGGCATCTTTAAAATTGACAAGAAAAGGCTGCCTTGTTAAGATAAGTATAGAATGGATTTGAGGAGATGGTGATTAATCACCGTTTCCATAAGTAAGAATCATTCGGAGCAAGGAAGTACATGAAATCAGAAAACGTAATAGAGAATGAAGTGAATAATAAAAACTTGAACACGATAAAAGAAGAAAACACGACAAATGCAGAGAATACGATAAATGCAGAAAGCACGGACGCGGCAAAAACGGAAAACGCGGTTGAAGCTGTAAAAGACAGCTCGAATGGTAACGCGAAGCGTGAAGAAACAGCATCACAAACAGATGTGAAGGAAGAAGCGCAATCGGTTCCCGCTGTGCAGGAAGTGGATACTGCATCCATCAACGCTGCGGAACAGGACGCAACGCCCCAGCCGAAACGCAGGCAGCGCCCGAAGCGGAAAGGCCGTTCGGTAGCCGGGCAGGTTTCCCGGTTGAAACTGGCGCTGCTGTTTCTGGCTCCGTTATTGCTGGTGTCAATCTGGACAGAACTGGCGCCGTTTCTGGTATCTGCCGGTATCCGGGGCAGCCTGGTTGATCTGCCCGGAAAATATGAGACGGTCAATTTGCGGGGGCTGTTGCAGCTGGAATTGGTAGGCCCCATCCTTTATGCGGGACGCCAGTTTTATCAGCAGGCGCTGCAGGATCTGCGGGAGCGCATCCCTTCAGCGGAAGTACTGCTGCTCATCAGCACGGTTGCTGCCGTGTGCGGCGGTGTATATACTGCCTGCCATCTGGTACTGGGGCAGCACTACTGGAATCTGCCGCCGCTGTTTCTTTCCTATATTGGGTTGTGTGTGACGGCAGCGCTGGGCAGCGTTTATCTGGACCGCTGGTGCAAGGCCTCCCTGCCGCAGTTTTTGGATCTGCCCTCCATGTGGCTGGTGAGCGGTTCCATCCTGCTGTCTATCGTCGCCTGCCTCAGCTTCTTCTTTACCGGAAAGGCAGCCTTCCCCATCTGGCAGATTGCCGTGTCCATCTTTGTCTGTGGCTGTCCGGTATTGTTGCTGCCTGCTATCAGCGTAGCTGCCTTTACGTCGGTGCAGAAAGCGGCGGAAAAGAACATCCTGCTCCGGGACGGAACCGTGTTAGGCGACGCAGGCGAAACGTCGCTGATTATTTTCGACAAAACCGGAACGCTGACGATTGGGCGCCCGGTACTGACGGATATCCATGTTTTCAACAACGGAAATGAGTCCGGGCTGCTGAGTCTGGCATCGGCTATGCTGCAGGACAGCGACCTGCCGGAAGCGGAAGCGGTCCGGGATGCGGCGGAAGGGTGTAAACTGCCATTGGTGACAGAAGTTCAGTCCACGCCGGAAGGGTGGCACAGCGCCCGCTGCTTTAAGGAAAATATCCGGCTGGGTTCCCTGGAATATGTAAAGCGCTATGCCCGGATTCCGGCAGAGGCCAACGGATACGTGGAACAGATGTCCGACGTGGGCAAGACCGTGTGGTACCTGACGGTGGGGAGGACCCTGTACGCTATTTTCGGCTTTTCCGATGAACTGCGGGAAGAAACGCCGGAAGCCATGCGCCGGTTAAAAGAGATGAACATTGTCACGTCTGTGATGACTGCGGATAACAAACGGGCCGGGTTGTATCTGGCCAGACTGTCCGGGGCGGAACGGGTGGCCGCAGGCTTGCTGCCCACCCATAAGGCGCAGCTGGTACAGACCTTCCGCAAAGGCGGCGAGGTGGTGGCCGTGGTAGGCGACGGGGATAACGATGCCCCGGCGCTGGAATGCGCGGACTTCGGCTTTGCCGTAGGCAGCGGCACCAAAACCGTATGGAAAGCGGCCCAGGTGGTGCTGACCGACAACGACCTGCGCAACGTGGCGGCTACCTTTACACTGAGCCGCGCCTGTGTGGAAATCATAAAAACAAATGTGCGTATCGTCTGTATCTGCAACCTGTTGCTGCTGCCCTTTGCCCTGGGGATCGCGTACTTGTTGGGCGGTCCCCTGCTGCAGCCCTGGATGCTGCTTGTAGCAACCATTGTGGCGGCGGCATTGGTGGCAAATAACACGTGGAAGCTGAAAAAGATGAAGATATAAAAAGTACAGGAAAAAAGGAGCTGCCAACCTGCAGCGAACGTTTGGAACGTTGCGGGTTGTGGCAGCTCCTTTTAGGGAGACGCTGATTAAATGAGTTTGTGCGATGACCGAGGGTTTTTTGCGACTGACAAGGAAATGGCCCGAAGGCGCAGCCGTAGCTGCGTTGAGGGACATTGACGCAGCCAGTCACAAAAAGCACCGGTCAGCGTGCAGACGAATTAATCAGTGTTTCCTTAGGTTTTATTTGGGGAATACGTTTTCAATAATGGCTTTCATGAAGTTCTCTTCCCAGCGGTAGTTGCGGCTGTAGCGTCCTTTGTTATGTTTGTAGTCGGTGGCGAAGCCGTTCTGCAAAAAGATAAAGCCGTTCTTTGTACCGGGCTGCCACATGAGGCCGCCGATGAAACCATAGGCTTCACCCAGGTGTCCGACCAGATCAAAGTCAGGCCGGTCGGGGGCGGGTTTGGTGGACCCGCTGCCGCTGAAATACTGCAGCGCCAGGCCGTAGCTTTCAATCGCATCATTATCTATGTCACCATTTGGCTGTGCCGGTGTGTAATTCCACACCGGTTTTTCCATCAGCTGAACCGTAGCGGGTTTCAGGATTTCTCTCCCTTTGTATTTACCCCGGTTCAGCAGCATCTCCAGCATGTGGCCCAGTTCTTCCGGGGAGATACGCAGCCCTCCCTGCGGGGAAAAGATGCCGGCGTTGGTTCCGGGACGGTAACTGGAAAGCATAGAAGCGCTTGGCAGATCGATGGGACGATCGTCAATCTGGGCGTAGTAGCGGCCGGACTCTCCTTTTGTCTTGCGGTATAAGGTTCCCATCTTCTGCAAATCGGAATCGGAAAAGTCCCGCAGATTGAAGCTGCCTTTGATGTCCAGCGGTTTCATCACTTTCTTTGTGATGTATTTGTCGAAACGCTGGCCGGACACTTTTTCCATAATGGTAGCCAGCAGTACGAAGTTCAGGTTGCAATAGCTGAAATACGAGCCGGGGGCTTTGCTTCTTGTCCAGCAGTCCGCCGAAGTAAAAAAGGATTTGACGTTGCTCTTAAACGGCACATAGGGCGTAGGGTAGTCCCGGATAGACGAAGTGTGGGACAGCAGCATCCGGGAAGTGATAACCTTGTTGGGATAGCTTGGGTTCCGCAGGGTAAAACCGAGGTAACGGCTCACGTCTTCGTCCAGATTGATTTTGCCTTCTTCCACCAGCTGCATGTAACCGGTTGCGGTGAAAACTTTGGAAATGGAAGCCACACGGAAACGACTGTCTGACGTAACGGGCAGGTTCCAGTTCTTGTTCCGGGGACTGAGGAAACGGTTGCCCATCATGTTGCGGTACACTTCCTTGCCGTTTTTGTACACGATGACGGCCAGTCCCGGCACTTTTTCTCCATCGCCGCCGATCATGTTCGCTAAAGCGGCATCCAGTTTTCGCGTCGCCGTTTTGGACAGCAGGGAATTGTAGTTTTCCGCTTTGTTCTGGATGCGGAAGGGATGGCCCGGCACAGTGGTGGAGCTTTGTTTATTTGTTGCAGCCGGTTTGGTCGTTGCCGTTTTTGTTGTTTCCGGTTTCGTTGTTGCGGCGGGGGTACCGGTTTTGTTGCTGGTATTAGCAGCCGGAGCCGTCGTGACGGCCGGTGTATTTGTGACGGTTGGCGTACTAGTAACTGTGGGTTTATCGGAGACCGTTGGTTGATTTGCAACCGGAGCGCTTTGCGTTTTTGCAGGATTGACGGAGGCTGGTTGGGTTTTGGACTGAACCGGATTGTCTGTCGTGGTTTCCGGCCGCGATGTTTGTGTCGGCACTGCAGCCGGCTGCGCTGTTTGAGGTGGTGTTGCAGGCTGAGCCGGCTGTACCGTTTGAGGCGGCGCTGCAACGGCAGGTTCCGTTTTGGCAGCCGGAGCAGAGGCCGCAGGCTGAGGTGCGGGTTCAGTGGTTGCAGTTGTTGCCGGGGGAGGTTTTTCCCGGGAAATAACGGGAGCAGGCTGTGCCGCAGGTTTGCCCGGGGCACGTATGGCCGGCGCGGCAGGGGCTGCAGTTACTGCAGATGTAAAAAAAGAAGAAATCAGTACAATGGCGAGTGTTCTGATTTGTTTTTTTAAAGTGAAATTCATATAATCCTCCACAGACACCAGAAGGAAAGAGGGAGCTTTAGTATTGACTGCAACAGCATTGATTGCAACAGACTAATATAGGTTAGCGTGTTGTGTTTAATAATTACAAAATGTCTTTCTAAATTACGTATTTAAAAATGCAGAAGAAAACCGTTCCCGCCACAAGAGCCACCGGCAGTGACTGCGTCTTATAAACGATGGGGAAAGCGCAGACGGTGGCCCACAGACCGTAGTTCTGCAGGGAAAAGTTCAGCGCATTATCTTTCAGGAAAATGTCGGGGAAAATCAGCGCGCCGAAAATGGCGGTAGGGATGTACTTCAGCCAGATGTTGAACCAGTCAGGCAGCTTGCGGCCCCGCAGCAACAGCAGGGGAAGCTCCCGGCAGGAAAACGTGCCTATCACCATCATCAGGGTGGCTCCGTATATATATAAGGATTCATTGTCCATTTGGATTCTCCAGTCTGCCGGTTATTTTCCGGCATTTGTTTGTGTAAGCAAAGAGGCTGCTTTGCTTATAATCAGGAATTCGCTTCTTCTTTTTTCGAACGTTTTACTTCCAGCCAGCAGGCGATGACGGATACGATCAGTGTGGCCAGTACAATGTGCAGCTTAAAAGGCACCACAAAGGAAAGCAGTACCGAAAGAATACCGCCCAGGAGTCCGGCGATCAGCAATACCGTATCATGCAGGTAACCGCTCCAGATACCTAAGAACATGGCAACCAGAATGTAGGAAACCAGTTCCGTTGGAGGATTCAGCCAGGCTGCCGCCGTGCAGCCGATAAAGTTGGCGCTGGCCCAGACCAGGCAGGGAGAAAAACCCAACGCCAGCCCTTGCTGCGGATCCCAGTCCTTATCTTTACTAAAGCTGTCCAGGTTTACCGCGAAGGTCTCGTCGGTAATATTCTGGGCGAAGATAACAGAATAAGGAAGAGAGCAATTTTTGATATGGGGGTACATGGCTGTGGAAAAGAACATGTACCGCAGGCTCACCATAAAATTGGTAACCAGAATGGAAAACAGGGACGCGTTATCCATCAGCATGGCGATGCAGATAAACTGCCCGCTGCCCGAGTAAGCCAAAATGCTCATGATGAACGCTTCGATAGGAGCGATACGCGCCTGCTGTCCCAAAATACCGCAGGCCAGTCCAAGAAACAGATACCCGATATAGATCGGCATGGCCCGCTGGATCACTTTCTTATTAAAATGCAAGGTAAAAACCGTCCTTTTACAAACTGTAATACTTAATTATATAGCGAGTTCCCGTTTTCTGCAATTACAGACAGAAAATAAAAATGGATTTGTCTCCTGTTTTTGAAAATACAGAGCTGGATTTGTGAAAAAGCATAGCATAATTGTGAAAGATGTACAACATATATTGACATTCGTTTCCATTTACTTCTATAATTAAGTGTTAGCTAAAATAAATAATTCCCATGTCCGGCTGATGCCACCTGAATAAGCGTCGCGTGCCCCGCAGGGCGCGAGGAATTGTTCATTAAGGAAGGTTCTTACAGCAAAGGCAATCGTGCTTTACACTGCGCTATGCAACGCGGGATACGCCCGAAGCGTTAGCGACGCGCTATGAAGGCGGCATCAGCCGGACAGATTCATTTATATTTTACGAGGAGGTTTTTCTATGGCAACGGTAAGACCCTTCAGAGGATTGAGACCGGAATCGGAACTGGCGGCAAAAATCGCATCGCTGCCCTATGACGTAATGGACACGGAAGAAGCCCGCGCAAAAATCGCGGCGGATCCATTCAGCTTTTTAACAGTAACCAAATCGGAAGCCACGCTGCCCGAAGGTACAGACCCCTACAGTGATGAAGTCTACGCAAAGGCCAGGGAAAATCTGGTCAGCTATGTTACCAGCTACCAGCAACAAAATGAAACAGGATAAGACGCCCTGCTTTTACATTTACCGGCAACGGATGAACCAGCATATCCAAATCGGACTGGTGGCTACGGCAGCAGTGGAAGAATACCGCAACGGCGCCATCCGCCGGCACGAACTGACCCGGACCGAAAAGGAGCAGGACCGGGTACGTCACATTACCGTGACAAAAGCCCAGACCGGTCCGGTGTTCCTGACATACCGGCAGCGTCCGGAAATCAGCTCATACATTCTGAAGCTGATGGCGGAGCGGGAACCGGTCATCAACTTTATCGCCGAAGACGGCGTGCGCAATACCCTGTATGTGGTAGACGACCCGATGCAGGTCCGGGAAATCATCCGTCTCTTTGAGGCGGTGCCCGCATTTTACATTGCGGACGGCCATCATCGCTGCGCCGGCGCCATGCGCGTGGCGGACCAAAGAGAAAAAGAAGCGGGCGCAAAGGATGCGAATGCAGAATATGAGTACTTCCAGGCCGTCATCTTCCCCGATAACATGATGGAGATACTGGACTACAACCGTGTTGTAGCCGATCTGGCCGGTTACAGTGAAATCACGTTCATGCGGGCCGTGGAAGAAAAGTTCCTGATTAAGCCGGTGCGCAAAGCGTATCATCCGGAGAAACGCCATACCTTCGGCATGTATCTGGCGGGACGCTGGTATGAACTGAAAGCCAAAGAGGGCACCTTTGACCCGAAGGATACGATTGCCGCATTGGATGTTTCCATTCTGCAAAACAATCTGCTGGCGCCTGTCCTGAAAATCGGCGACCCCCGCACGGATGACCGCATTGGTTTTGTGGGCGGCATCCGGGGCCTGGAGGAACTGGAACGTAAGGTGGACAGCGGCAAATTTGCCGTGGCCTTCTCCATGTACCCCACCCTGATG
>ONAV01000010.1 GCA_900315925.1 uncultured Selenomonadales bacterium
ACGGCTTTGGCTCCAAGACTGAGTACCGGCTGTTCGCTATACTTTACCGGGTACGGACTCTCACCGTACTATATTACCTGCACCGAACTGGCGCACTATCACTACCATCATTATAACAAAACAGCCACAGAAAAATCTCAATGTCATTAAGTTAACGCCTTTAAGGCAAAAAAAACAGCTCCCTGCTTATTTTTGAGATAAGCAGGGAACCGTGAATTTCTATCTATGTTTAGGATTCGTTTTCCAAAAGGTTTTTTTGCTCTATGTTTGCCCCCCGTCGACGCGCTGAAAAATTTTGAGGTAAGAATTTCTTACCAGTGGTCGCCGCTGGGGCTCGTTCTCGAATTGCATTCATTCACTGCGTTAATATCGGCTTAGTGTTGCTCCAGCAGAGGTCAGCGTAGCCGCCACCACCCGCTACCCGTTTCAGCATATCACCGTCCAACTCGAAGTCTTCCAGCTCCGCCAAATATGATTCAGCTTCTTCCTTCGTCAGTTCAATACCTTCCGCTTTCGCCAGCGCCATAAGCTCCTCGGCGGTCTCGCAGGCCATAGCCTTTTGAATCTGTTCTTTCGTTAACTCATTTTTATTAATTGACATTTTAGCACACCATCCTTCAAAAAACCTCTTTATCATGCACCAGTTATGCCACCACCCCTATTACAACGTTCGTCAGACCCCATACCAGCACTGTAGCACATGCCACCCGCCACCTGTTTCAGCGCATCACTGTCAAGTTCTACATCTTCCATCTCCGCCATGTACGCTTCGGCTTCCTCTTTCGTCAATTCAATGCCTTCGGATTTTGCCAGCTCTATCAATTCTTCGACTGATTCACAAGCCATTGCCTTTTGAATCTGCTCTTTCGTCAGTTCATTCATGTTGATTTTTCCCATTGTAAAATACCTCCGTTTTTTTAAACACCAACACGCATGTGCCACCACCCGCCACTTTTTTCAGTGCGTCGCTGTCAATATTTCAGGGTTTGACATTGTATTCCTTGAAGTCCACCAGCCACATTTTTCAGCATATCCTCATCAAGCTCGTAGTCTTCCAGCTCCGCCATATACGCCTCGGCTTCTTCTTTCGTCAGTTCGACACCTTCAGTTTTTGCCAACACCATAAGTTCCTCGGCAGTCTCGCAGGACATTGCTTTGGCAATCTGTTCTTTCGTCAGTTCGCTTTTGTTAATCGGCATTTCAGGACCTCCTTCAAGAGCCGTAAATTTTTATTTATTTTCTTAGCACAAATAAGTTACATAAGGATTGCTGTTGTAGATTTCAGTATCTTTTGCGTTTCCGGGGGGAGCTTCGCCGTCTCCATATAGCATCCACCACCCGCTACCCGTTTCAGCGTATCGCCGTCCAACTCGAAGTCTTCTATCTCCGCCATATACGCCTCGGCTTCCTCTTTTGTTAATTCAATACCTACCTCTTTCGCCAGCTCCATGAGTTCCTCGGCAGTCTCACAGGCCATTGCCTTTTGGATCTGTTCTTTCGTCACTACAATTTCGTTATCCGACATTTCCGCACCTCCTTCCAAAAATTAAAGTAAAGAAGAATATAATGAATTAGTTAATCATCTGCTAGCTTCTAAGTTGGGACAACCCTCAGGCGCCTTTTTAAATGTAAAGAGGTCTGAGCAATAGGACATACCGCCACCCGCCACCTGTTTTAACGTATCGCTGTCAAGTTCCACATCATCCATCTCCGCCAGATACGCCTCGGCCTCGACTTTCGTAATCTCGATGCCTTCAGACTTCGCCAATGCTACTAAATCCTCCGCAGTTTCACACTGCATCGCTTTTGCAATCATTTCTTTTGTCAGTTCGTTTTTGTTAATCGGCATAGTGGAAACCTCCCCTAACAGTTAATATTATAATGCCTTTTATTTATATATACAAAACAGGTTCGGCGAAATTGACGCTGTTGGAAATTATTTTTTTAATTATATCATACTCATCGTTGCTGAGCAAAACTGGAATTTACCTTAACTTAATGACATTAACAGAAACCGAAGGGGCCATTTTTCCCCTTCGGCTCGTTATTGTTTTTATTCACCATCAGTATGAAATTGGATAACGATAAAACGGTTATTCTTGCGCTTCCTGGATAATATGTTCTACGTCACGACCACCGTAGAAAACACGGTCAACCAATACAATCATCTTTTCCTTATCCACCAGATAATACACGCAGTAATTGTCAACGGGAACCATTCGCATACCCATTGATTTCCAAGGCTCCCATTCCACAACAGAGTTGCGCTCTGGAAACAGATCCAGCGACCGTATCTCCTTGCGAATACGGTTCACCTGCTTTTTAGCAGTATCAGGGACTAAAAGGATGAATGCGATATATGAGTAAATATTTCTCAGGTCATCCAATGCAACAGGCGAATAGATTACTTTGTAGTTCGTTTGTTTCATATGCCAAATTCCTTCGCCAGTACTGCATCAACTTCATCTGCAGTGTAAGCCTTGCCAGACGCAATAGATTCAATCCCTTTAGCCAGTTCAGCATCCAGTTCTTCTTTGGACATGCCACCAATAGCAGTCGGTTTCTTTAGCGGCAGATGAAGAGCAAAGGGAATCCCGTTACGAAGAACGATTTGGCTGTAAAGCATCTGAATTGCGCTGGATGGCGAGATGCCTAACTGCGCAAGGATAGTTTCTGCGTTGTCTTTCAGTTTCGTATCGACACGGGCATAAACAACAGATGTGTTTGCCATGATAATCACGCCCCTTTCATTCTACGATTATTATAACGCTTTGGATAAATTATTGCAAGCATTTGCAAGCAATTGAAAAATATAAAGAAAATAACGATTAATGTTCCCAATGTTATTAAGTTAAGGTCTTTCAGGACAAAAAATATCCCACTGCTTACTTCTATAAATAAGCAGTGGGGTTCCGCGTCATCAAAACTTGTAAGTATTGATAATGTCCTTAGGCAAACGGTTTTATGCGGTTCCAGACGTTATCAAAACTCACTATCAAAAATAAAGGAGGAAAAAACTATGATTTACGGATACGCAAGGGTCAGTGCGAAGACCCAATTAAAAGGAAATTCGCTGGAAGAACAGCGGACAGAGTTGGAACGTAATGGATGTAAGGTCATCATTGAAGAGCAGTTTTCTGGAAAGACGACAGTACGGCCAAAATTCGAAGAACTGATCAAACACCAGCTGCAGCAGGGTGACACGCTGATCGTAACCAAGTTGGATAGGTTCGCCAGAAATGTCACTGAGGGGATATCCACCATACGATTCCTGTTCGATAAGGGTGTGAAAGTCCATGTGTTGAATGTAGGATTATTGGAAAACACAGCTATGGGAAATTTCTTCATAACCACATTACTTGCAGTAGCGGAGTTGGAACGCTGTATGATCCTGGAGCGCACTTCCTCCGGAAAAGAAATAGCAAGATTGCGTGACGGATACAAAGAGGGGCGGCCGCCGATCCCCAAAGAGCGCATTGCGTTGGCTCTGAACCTGCTAGAAAACCACACATACAAAGAAGTAGCGGATATGACTGGTATTAGCACTGCTACACTGGCGAGATACAGGAGAAAACAAAGAAAAATATTATGAAGTGGGTATAACAGATTAAAAAAAGCCGCAAAAAAGCGGCTAAGGGGAATTGCAGGTAAAAAAAAGCCGTTGTCAAGAGAAAGAAATCCCTTGGCAACGGCTAAAATTATGTAAAAATCCAGGTGGCATCACTAATTAAAACAAAATCATACGATTAAATATTCAAGACGAAATATTATCTTTGGTTTCGTCGGTAGTATCGGACCGATTGTCAGGGTCGCAAGTATCGTCTGCTGGCAGAGAATCTAAAACGAGATCAATTAAGCGTCTTGAGTAGACATTGAATTCTTCCATATTCTTCTCAAATGCCGCCCTGGCCATAAGGCCAACACATTCAGCAATAATATCGTTATCGGTTAAACCTTTAATTTTATATACTTCATCCATAGATGAAGGAGAACCAAACGGCGTTGTCATGCTGTTAATGAGTGCCAATAATGTTGCAACATCAATATAAGTGTCAAAAAGAACTTCATCATCTTCTTCAAACCTGGCTATTATCGCCTCTTTTGCATAAAAAGCTATTAGATCGTTAGAAGTCACTTCTTCTTCGTCAAAATGCATCTTGCTGATGTTTTCAATAATGTGCTGAAAGAACATAAAAGTATAAAACTTTTTATTTTCTTTAATTAAGTTTTTAATTTTCATTATGTACCTCAAAAATTATAATTTTTTTGCCACCCGAATATAAACAAACGAAAAAATACCTCCGGATTATAGTTATCCGGAGGCTTATTGAATTTTTAACTAATCTTTAACACAACTCCACTCAATTAGAGGAAGCTTTTTTAGATGACAATAATCTTCCATTGCTTCCTCTGAACCGCATTCCGAACAAACATAAACGTCCGCCCGGCGGCTTAAAACGCCGAACTCTTCGCTGCAGCATAACTCTTCTTCTTTACCGCAGCGTGGGCACTTAGAAGTAAACCCATTTTTTTGTAAATCTGCGATGCTTTCAATAACGCATTTTGCGTCAGTGTCGTTATGGATTTTTAAAATATCAATATTTATTGAATCGTAATTTTCAAACCCCTCGATATAAATAACATTTAATTCATTTCTTCTTTTAAGCATTATTTTATGCCTCCTAAATTAAATTATTAGAGCCTTTTAAAGTCATGCTCAGGACTGTCCCTCCGGGTACGTCAATGACCAGTATCAGTTAAAATAATGATCAGAATATCGACCATAGAACAGACTTTCATGAAATTTAGCGGCGAGTTCATAACCATATATGAGTTGTCCCAAATGATTTTCGATTGAATTATAATCTGATAAATAGTTTTCCAATTCTTCTTTTGTCTTCATACGTTTTTTATCTCTTTTATAGCTTTTCCTATGCGCCGATTTCTTTTCTTTCAAATCTTCCATCGTTTCACGGAAAAGCGGAAGCCGATCCTCATAATCTTTATATTCCGGATGATCATCATCTTCATAAAGATTATCAGTATCGAATGCCCAGTCAAGACTACCATCTGTAGCTTGCCGCATCACATCTTTCAAGGCTCCGACGACATCCGGACCATCTGTATAGATACCATTATCATACCAGTCAATCATATAGCTGATATAGTCTACAAATAATTTTTTAGATTTTTGATTTAACATAATTGACATACTCCTTTTAATAATAAATTTAGAGCCTTTTAAAGTCATGCTCAGGACTGCCAACGACACAAATATGGACACGAAAGGAAAAATATTTACAAGTTTCATAACTGAATGAGTTTTTCAGTAGAAGACAGGCTCGAGTCTTTTAATGTCATACTCAGGACTTGAAAAGTATCAAGAGAATCATTTGGATTCTCTAAATACTTTATTCCAGGAACGATAGGCAATCCAGCCCTTTATAACACGTTTGTGCTTAAGGCGAGGAATATAACCATTGGTTCCGTCGTTACGACGAGAATTGATTTTATCCATCGTAAAATCTCCTTTCAAAATAAAATTAGAGCCTTTTAAAGTCATGCTCAGGACTAAGGGAAAATGATAAAACGTACTTCTTTGTGATGGTTATACATAGATTAATTCCACTAATAGAACATGATACGCACCAGAAAACCTCCCCCGCCCCAAATTAGAGAAACAGACTGTAAATCATAACAAAGTTCGAAAATTACGCACTTCTGATTATCTCACCTAATATGAGACTCAATCAGAAAGCCACTGAAATAAAAATAGAAGAAAACATAAAAAATAAGATTAAACAAAAACTAATACCATAATCTGCTCAAATGAGACCCATATGGCATGACACACCGGTTAAATAACCAAATGAAGAAAATAAATTACAGCGTTTCGACAAAAACTAGACATTAATGATACTTTCTTGATAGGAATGACTACCAAAGTCTGAAATAAACATGCTATGGATAGTTGGTTATCACATCAAAAAAAACGAAAAGTAAAAAGACAAACCGAAAGAAACAGTCCAAAAAAACCAAATGAGAGAACCCCAGATTGGAAAAACGCACTTGGAAAGAAGCACGAACACTACTGGGATGTTATCATTTTCTGCCGTGATTTATCCCCCGACAAAAGCTGAAGAGATATAACGATTAAAACGTATAACTCGGATAGATGATCTCTCCATAATTAACAAAAAACAATGAACTTTCCTTGCAGGATGAACAAACAGATTACTTTTTCCCTGCTTGGAATGACTACCAATGTCTGAAATAAACATGCTATGGATAGTTGGTTATCACATCAAAAAAACGAAAAGTAAAAAGACAAACCGAAAGAAACAGTCCAAAAAAACCCAATTAGAACCACCACGCAGTATGGATATAAAAACCGCGAAGAACGGTTTTCATTAAGCAAAAAGCCCAACGCAGTTGCTATAAACTGCCACCGAACACACCTGACCGGGGTTAAGGCATAAAATACCCCCTATGGTATACCGGCCATAGGGGGCAATTTAATTTATGAGAGCTATGAGAGCATTTTTTGATTTAATCAAATTTTAATAATGCGTGCGAAATCGAAGAGAGTGTCGGTTTATGCTCTCATGAATGTCAGGCTATTGTTTCACTTAAGCATTCACCAAATCATCATCTGCTCCCGGTAAACTACTGTTAGCATTTAATTGGGCGTCGGGTTTGGCGCTTTCGTCATTAGATTCAGGTTTTTCATCAACACTGGAACGCTTCTCTTTAGGTTTGGCTTTTTTGCCGCCAACGTAACGCTTGCCTTTTTTCCCGCCAACAGAACTCTTATCATCTAATTTATACTTTATGCCAACATATGAATAACAACGGTCAGGATCAGTGGTAACTTTCAAGGTGTCCGGCAGATGAAGCCTCCGTATTAACTCCTTCTTGAATTGTTGTTTATTCTTCGCTGATCTAGACTTTTCCGTACACCATTTTGCGTATTTCGCATAAAGTTCGTCAACATGAATGTAATCGTCAAAATTATGGGTGACTTTCAGTTGGTCATCCGCATAGTCTTTTACGCTGGTGGCATATAGCTTTGCGTTTTCGCGAATGACTTTTACTGCCTCCGGTTCGTCACCAAGTCCATAACTAAGATAATCTTTTGCCGCGTCAACCAGCCACTTTAAGATCATCTCTTTTTCAGTGGCCAAAATTTTATTCCCGATTTCCGGATCGGCATTCTTATTCGTAAAATCTGCTTTAAACGGAATAATCTTGAATCTACGGGCGATACTTTCTGAACTCCAGTCAACGTTAGGATAGCGGTTTGCCGTAAGAATCAGTTTGTATCTTGGCCTGAAAGGTTCGCTGTTGTTTTGGAAGAGCATTCTTGCATTGATTTTATCGCCGCCGGTTATTGCCTTTATTAGCGATACATCGAGATAGGTATTATCGCCTTTTTCCGACACGATTACCAGACGGGAATATCTGTTCTGAATCAGGGTGGGGTTTGCTTTCCCAGCGCCATCATCTTTGCTTGCCAGCGCATAGGCATCAAAATTCCCGGCATAATCGTTCAATACTTCCTGTAAAATATTGATTAACGTGGATTTGCCGTTTCCGCCGGTCCCATAAAACACGAAGAGCTTTTGTTCTTTTGTTTCGCCAGTGATACAATAGCCCAAAACTCGCCTTACATATTCGATAAGCTCATTGTCGTTACGGAACACGTCATTAAGGAATTTCTCGAACTGTCTGGGTCTGGGGTAACAGCCTTCAAACCTTACGTCTGTATGAGTAGTGAAATAGTCTTTTGGATTATGGCCGAATAACAGGCCTTTCTCAAGATCTATGGTCCCGTTGCCAACAGCAAGCTTATTAATCTCAGCGTTAAAAAAGTCCGGTCCTACAGGAGCTACCGATCTTGCAGCTTCCACGATCTTATTCAACGACGATACATTAGAAAACCGGTTCGCTTGCTTGGTAAGCTGGCGTTTCTTAATCGGAGGCATATCAAACCAAGTCGGGATAAGTGAAAGCCGTTCCGTTAAAATTTCTCCGAATTTACGGATGTGTTTAAAGCTCCTATTGTCTTCACGTTCCCAATATGCGCCATTATAAATGTACCAGCATCCATCTTCCGTGCAATATTTCATCCTGTCGCCATATGCTTTTAAAAGGATTTTTGCACAGGCAACGTCGGTGTCCGGAATTTTGACAGTCTCGAATAACGGATCATAGATCAAATCTATGTCGTTATCATAATTATTTTCGGTAAAATTCTTTATGTTGATTACTTCTTTAGCCTTATCCAACAACTTTCTCATATAAGGGCTGGCAAACTCGGGCATTTCATCCTTTGTTTTGTCAGGCACCGTATCATTGTCCGGTTCCGCAGGCTCTTCTGATGATCCTGAGACTATGTCAGCATCATATTTTTCCGGGTCAAATAAGTTTTCATAATATGCCTGTTCTGTTTTGGGTTTCATCCTGAAATAAGGAGAAGCCTTGAATATGGTACAAACAGTACTCTCCTTACCTGAAACGTAATGCATTATCCGGGCAACAATTTCTATTTCGTCAGCATTTTTACCTCTTTCTGTTGGTGTTGTCCGGTTCCATAAGTTATTAAAATATTTATTTGTATCAAGCAAAGCGGTTAACCTTCGCTTCAAGGGATCACCGATGCTAATGCCAGCTAATGAGGCATCAATTTCACCTTTATTGCTTTGGGGTTCGGTGTCCTTTTCAACTTCGAAAAACTGCTCATAGGTACAGGCCAGTACATCCTTGCCGCTGGCGAGTTTAAACTCATATTTCGAACGACCCTGTTCTTCATAATAGTTCCCGGTTATGGGAATGCATGCATAACTGTCTGTTATCGTAACGGTAAGTTCATTATCCTGAGCTGTATATCCATAGCGCTGTGTAACAGGTGTGTTCTTAAATAAAAACCACAATCCGGAACCGTCAACGTCATACTCTAAGAAAGATAATGCTGCGCCATCTTCCCATTTCGTATAAATTTCTTTCATTTTATCGCCTGAAATGGTTCCGTCAGCATTAAGACAGTTACCGAAATGAATAGCTGTTATATTCGAATCGCGGCCCAGTTGATAACCTAACATGGATCCTGGATTTTGTCCGATATAATCATGGGCTTCATCGAACGTAGCCCAAGTTTCCGGCATATCGATAAAAGCATCGCTTCCGTCTTTGGGGTTAATGCATTTCCCATCCTGAAGGCACACCCAATGATCCTTATCTCTCATATACTCATCAATCAGCAGATAATGATCTGAGACAATTTTTGTGTCGGATTGGGCAGGCGGTTCGGTAGCAGGTTCATCTGCAACTGAAGGTGCAGCAGCCAATTCGTCAGCAAGTTCAGTTTTAGTCTCAGTAGCAGCATCAACAGCCGGTTCTACCGCTGATTCAGTTGCGGGTACAGTGGTATCCATTTTTACAAATCTCCACGTTCCTGTTAAAAAAGATATTTAACATACTCATAGTGCTGTAAAAATTATAGCACAAAAACGGACTTATCAAAAATGTTTTAAAACATTATTTCACAGAACAGATGATTTGGTTAGTCACAACGATTTCTTAATCAATGTATACAGGTCAAGTCCTTCCTGCTGGCCAAACTTTGATGTAATCGCACGGTAAATTACCTGTTTGTGATTCTTCTCCTCTATATGCTTCGAAACTATGGAAGCAACCTGATTCACCTTTTCGTTGTCAACGTCTTTCTCTGACAGTATTTTTTGGATCAATACATTTTTCTGGCAAGATAGAGATTGAACCGGAACAGGAACAACAGTCTTCTCTTCTTCCACAACATCCGCTTCAAGTTCAACCATGTCATCATCTTCAGCAATTTTTGTACGGCGGCTGAAACTGCCATATCCCATATTCGACCAAAACTTTAGCATGCAATCGTAGTCCGTATCCTTGCTGACCACAATGTAATTGGCATTTGTCCCCTCATTCTTACCCAGAAGATAGCCTAAGTAGGAGGAAATACACATATCAACCGACTGCTTGCTTTGACAAACAACAAAACATTGTAAATTGACCTTATTCAATAACGACAGGGTTTTAACGCTGATACTTACGTTTGGTTGTGCCGTAAAAATACAAACCATGTCTTTATCTGTCAGCTTTTCAACACCTTCAAGAGCTTTTTCATTGACATTTTCATAATCGACCAAATATAGATTTTGTACATCTGACATAAAGTTAGACTCTCCTTTCGTTTGACATAGATATACCCAATTAACAGAAATGGGCAATGCCCTAACCGATAGAACATTGCCCAAAGTGCAATCATCAAAGAGATGAGCCGGAAACCGACCATAGATATTATAACATAAAGAGAAAAGAAATGCAAAAATGGCTTTAGGCATTACGCAGAGTTTAATGCAAAACGGTATTATTTATTACTATGGTTTTCCGAAAAATGCCAAGAAATAGCGCATTTTAGACGCTTTTAACCAAAAAGATGTTACTAAAAGCCGCAGAAATACTGAATTCTTTAAAGTATATATATTTTCAGATTTCCGTTTTTCCATTTTAATCTAATTTATGTTGCGCTCGCGATGCACCTAGTATAAAGTACTCTTTCTTCAAAAAAGTTCAGTTTTTCAAAACTGTTTTTTCCAATATTGTTATAGCTATGATATAATTAAATTTAACAATAAACCACGATCAAGGAGACTGTAACTATGAACAAACAGCAGTTAGCGTCTAAAATCTGGGAATCTGCCAATAAAATGCGCTCTAAAATTGAAGCCAATGAATATAAGGACTATATTCTTGGCTTTATTTTTTATAAATTCCTTTCTGATAAGGAAGTCAGGTATCTTAAATCCATAGGTTATGCTGACGAAGATCTAGATACGGTGGACGAAACAGATGAAGAGCTGGTGGTGAACTGCCAGAAAGCAAATGGCTTTTTCATTTCATACGATAATCTGTTTTCAACCTGGCTGCATAAAGGAGCCGATTTTGATGTATCTAACGTCAGAGATGCGCTGTCTGCATTCAGCCGACTTATCAACGACACCCATAAAAAAGTCTTCTCCAAAATATTCGATACGCTGCAGACCGGGTTATCTAAATTAGGTGATACGTCAAAATCACAGACCAAAGCGATCAGCGATCTGTTGGATCTGATTAAAGATATACCCATGGATGGGAAACAGGATTATGATGTTCTGGGCTTTATCTATGAGTATTTAATATCCAATTTTGCGGCCAACGCCGGTAAAAAAGCCGGAGAATTTTATACGCCGCATGAAGTTTCGCTGCTGATGTCTGAGATCATTGCAGACCATCTAAAAGATAATTCCGAGATCAAGATATTTGATCCTACCAGTGGATCCGGTTCTTTATTGATCAACATCGGTAAAGCTGCAGCTAAATTCATGGATGCAAGCAGAATCAAATACTATGCACAGGAACTGAAGCAGAATACATATAACCTTACCAGAATGAATTTGGTAATGCGAGGGATATCACCGGACAATATCGTTACCAGAAATGGTGATACGCTGGAAGATGACTGGCCGTATTTTGATGAAAAGGATCCGAAAGGAACATATGAACCGTTATATGTTGACGCAGTTGTTTCCAATCCGCCCTATTCACAGGCCTGGAACCCATCGGACAAAGAGCATGATGAACGGTTCGCCCGGTTTGGCATTGCCCCTAAAACTAAAGCAGACTACGCATTCCTGTTACATGATTTGTATCATGTAAAATCAAACGGCATTATGGCGATTGTATTGCCGCATGGCGTATTATTCCGTGGCGGCGAAGAAGAAAAAATCCGCAAGAATCTGATTGAGTACAACAATATCGATGCGATTATCGGTTTGCCGGCAAACATCTTCTTTGGGACTGGTATTCCGACCATCATTATGGTTCTTAAACAGGCCAGAAAGAATACCGATGTACTGATAGTTGATGCTTCCAAAGGCTTTGAAAAAGTCGGCAAGAATAATAAATTGCGCGCCTGTGACATTAAAAAGATAGTGGACGCCGTAACGCAACGCGCTGATATTGAAAAGTTTTCCAAAAAGGTTTCCCGCGATGAGATCCGTCAGAATGACTATAACCTGAATATTCCCCGCTACGTTGACTCGTCAGAAGCTGCGGAGAGCTGGGATATTTATGCTTCTATGTTTGGCGGCATTCCCGGCCAGGAAATCGCGGCATTTGATAAATACTGGAATGCTTTCCCGGGATTAAAGGATGCTCTTTTCACAGTACCGGAGAATGGCTATCCGCATATAAAGGTGGATAATATCAGAAAAGCGATACAGGAGCATACTTCCGTAAAAGCATTTTGTGAAGAGTATAAGAAACGTTTTTCGGACTTTGATACGTATCTGGAACACGAACTGTTGGATTCTATCGCAGACATAAACATTCCGAAAGAAAAAGAAGTACTGACTTCTGAGATTTTTAACCGTTTGAAAGATATGCAGCTGGTAGATAAATATGAAGCATACCAGATGCTTTCTGACCGGTGGAATGAGATTGCAAACGACATAGAAATCATCCAGACAGAAGGATTGGCAGCAGCGAAACAGGTCGATCCGGTTATGGTTATTAAAAAGAAAAACGGAAAAGATGAAGAAGTCCAGGACGGATGGGTTGGTCATATCATTCCCATTGAACTGGTACAGAAAACATTCTTCCCTGATGATTTAGCAGATATTAAGAAAGATGAAGACCGAGTAGCAGAGATTAGTTCAGAATATGAAGAAACGTTAGAAGCTCTTCCGGAAGAGGCGAAAGAAAAGGCATATATCAATGACGATGCGTCTGCTTTTGTATGGAAAGAAGTAAAAAATGCTGTGAAAGCAAAAGAAGAAGATGCTGAAACATTAGAACTTCTTAATAAGGCTAATAAGTTAAACGAAGAAGAGAAGAAACTTAAAAAGCAGATTTCAGCAAAATATTTAGCACTAGTTAATAAAACCATAGAAGCCATTAAGAATCTGACGGAAGAACAGATTTATGAGTTGCTTCATGCTAAATGGATTAAACCTTTGCTAAAACAGTTACATATTGTTCCGGACAATGTTATTAAAGAGTTTGCGGCTAAAATTGAAAAACTTGCAAAAAAATACAGCATAACTATGGCTGACGTAGAAGAGCAGATTGCTGAAACAGAAAAAGAGTTGTCTTCTATGTTAGATATGCTGGAAGGTGACACATTTGATATGCAAGGGTTGGCTGAATTGAAGAAGCTGTTGGGAGGACACTAATATGAATAATCATAAGTTGGTTCCCTCCATTAGATTTTGTGGGTTTACTGATGATTGGGAACCGTGTAAATTAGATGATTTTGGCAAAGCTACTGGTGGTACCTCAATTGAGTCGGAATTTTCAGAGGACGGTATTTTCAAAGTTATAAGTATTGGCAGTTATTCTGAAGACAGCACTTATAGAGATCAGGGAATACGCGCCATTAAGTCTGAGAAGACCATGAGCAGAGTTTTAAAAAAAGATGATATAACAATGATATTGAATGACAAAACTGCCTCAGGAAATATTATTGGTCGGGTCCTTTTAATTGATGAGTCAGGTGTTTACGTATACAATCAACGAACAGAAAGAATAGAAGTTGATAACGAAAAGTATAGTTCGTTATTTATTTATGTATTGTTAAATGCACCAAAAATTAGAGAAAAAATTGTAAAACAAAGTCAGGGCAATACTCAAATATACGTTAACTGGTCAACAATTTCAAATACTGATTATATAGTCCCGAAAATTGAAGAGCAACTTAAGATTGAAGCGTTTTTGTCAAATCTTGACAACCTTATCACCTTTCATCAGCAGAAGCATGACAAATTGCTTAACATAAAAAAGGCTATGCTGGAAAAGATGTTTCCAAAAGAAGGAAAAAGAGTTCCGGAAGTTCGCTTTAAAGGACTTACTGATGATTGGGAAAAGCGTAAATTAGATGAATGTGCAACATTTTTAAGAGGTTCTGGGCTTTCTTGGTCTGACATTACAGAAGATGGGGAGTATGAATGCATTCTCTATGGAAACCTTTACACAGATTACGGAATGATAACAACTGACATCAAGTACAGGACTAATACTATCCTTACAAATGCCATTTTTAGCAGTTTTGGAGATGTATTAATACCTGGCTCAGATACTACGCCGACAGGTTTAGCGAGAGCTACAAGTATTGAGAAGACACGGGTGTTGCTTGGCGGCGACATTAATATTGTTAGACCTAGAGATAGAATACTCGGAAGTTGTCTTTCCTTGGCAATTAATGCTAACAGAAAAGAGCTTATCAAACTTATTAAAGGTACTACCGTTAGGCATATTCACAACCAAGATTTAAAAGATGTGGTCGTATCACTACCTAATTCTTCTGTAGAACAAGAGCAGATTGTTCAGCTCTTTAAGAAACTTGATAATACCATCACCCTTCAGCAGCGTAAGATAGAAAAGCTGAAAAACATAAAAAAAGCGATGCTGGAAAAAATGTTTGTCTAACATTTACTAATTTCAGAGAGGTAGTATTATGGCATTTGATAAAGAAGCAGATTTTGAGGCAGCTGTTATTGACGTATTAACCAAATCGTGCGGTTGGGGCAACAGCAACACTAAGAGCGTTCTCAAGAACTACACAGAGCAGCAGTTAATACAGAACTGGGCCGATATCCTGTTTGAAAACAACAGAACAAGAGACCGTCTGAACGAATATCCGCTGACAACAGGAGAGATGCAGCAGATCATCGAGCAGATCAATACGCTTAAAACGCCTTTTATGTTGAACGGTTTTATCAATGGCGGCAGCGTTTCCATCAGACGAGATAACCCAGACGACAAAGCGCACTTTGGCAAAGAGATCTCTCTGAAAATCTATGAAAGAAGAGAAATTGCCGCCGGGCAGAGCCGCTACCAGATTGCGCAGCAGCCTAAGTTCCCAACAAAATCCAAGATATTAAACGATAGGCGCGGCGATCTGATGCTATTAATTAATGGTATGCCCGTTATCCATATTGAATTAAAACGCAGCGGCGTGCCGGTGAGCCAAGCGGCAAACCAAATTGAAAAATATGCGGGCGAAGGTATTTTTACAGGTTTATTCTCTTTGGTTCAAATTTTTGTGGCCATGAATCCAGAAGAGACTTTATATTTTGCCAATCCTGGGCCGGAGGGTCAGTTTAATCCGGATTATTATTTCCATTGGGCCGACTTTAACAATGAACCCATAAACGACTGGAAAACGATCTGCTTAAAATTATTGTCTATTCCTATGGCTCACCAGATGATCGGTTTCTATACTGTTCCAGATGATGCGGACGGTATTTTAAAGGTTATGCGCAGCTACCAGTATTATGCTGCAAACGCAATCTCTGATAAAGTTGCCAAGATAAAATGGGGAGAAAAGAATCAGTTAGGCGGCTACATTTGGCATACAACGGGATCAGGTAAAACGATGACTTCCTTCAAGACGGCGCAACTGATTTCTACGTCCAAGGATGCAGATAAGGTTGTTTTCCTCATGGACCGGATTGAATTGGGTACGCAGTCCCTTAAAGCCTATCGTAACTTTGCAGGCGCTGGGTTGTCAGAAGAACAAAAGGAAAACACTGTACAGGATACGGAAGATACCCAAGTCCTAATCTCTAAACTGAAAAGCGATAAATACGCTGATACGCTGATCGTCACATCAATCCAGAAGATGAGCAACATCAAAGCAGATTATGAGGGCGTAACAGCTGCCGATATTGCTGTTATGAATTCCAAGAGGATTGTCTTTATTATTGACGAGTGCCATCGGAACACCTTCGGGGAGATGCTGACCACGATAAAAGACACATTCCCCAAGGCAATCTTTTTCGGCTTTACTGGAACGCCGATTCATAAAGAGAATCAGAAAAAATTAAATACTACCACTACCGTTTTCGGAAATGAGCTGCACCGTTACAGTATCGCAGACGGTATCCGCGACAAAAACGTATTAGGCTTTGATCCATATAAGGTGTTGACCTATAAAGACATTGACCTGAAAAAAGCTGTTGCACTGGAACGGGCCAAAGCGAAAACTGTTGAAGAAGCGTTGAAGGATGAAAAGAAGAAAAAAGTCTTTAATCATTATATGAATGAAGTGCCCATGGCTGGCTATTATAATGAGGCCGGGGATTATGTGAATGGAATTGAAGACTACGTGCCAAACGCTCAGTACCGGACAAAGGAACATCAGAGCAATGTGGTAAATGATATTTTAGAGAATTGGGATATATTAAGCCAGGCGGGAAAATTCCATGCCATTTTTGCCACGAGCAGTATCCCGGAAGCAATAGAATACTATGAGAGATTTAAGACAGCCGATAAAACGCTGAAAGTCACCGCTTTGTTTGACCCTAACATTGATAACAAAGGTCAAGATAAAGCAAAAATTAAAGAGGATGGGCTGAAAACAATTATTGAAGACTATAACAAACAGTATAATCAGAGCTTTACCATGGCCAGCTATGGAAAAATGAAAAAAGACATAGCCGCCAGACTTGCCCATAAGAAACCGTATGAACGGATTGCCAAAGAACCGGAAAAGCAAATTGATCTGCTGATCGTTGTAGACCAAATGCTGACGGGCTATGATTCCAAATGGTTGAACACGCTTTATATGGATAAAATTCTGATGTATGAAAATATTATCCAGGCATTTTCACGTACCAATCGTCTTTTTGGAAACGATAAGCCCTTTGGCACTATAAAATATTACAGAAGACCGCATACCATGGAAAAATATATAGCGGCCGCCGTTAAATTATATTCCGGAGATAAGCCGTTTGGTTTGTTTGTGCAACGCCTGCCGGAAAACTTAAACAACATGAATATACTGTTCGACAAAATCAAGACGTTGTTTGAACAGGCTGGCGTTGAGAACTTTGAAAAATTACCCAACGATACAGCAGACAGAAGGAAATTCGCATTGCTGTTTAACAGGTTTAATACGTATCTGGAAGCAGCAAAGGTACAGGGCTTTACATGGAAGCAGCTGGAATATCATCTGAAAGATGAGGAAAAAAATGAAGCTGTGGACATTACCATAGCTTTGGACGAAACAACGTATTTGGTTCTGGTAAAACGGTATAAGGAACTGTCTGGCGGCGGTGGCGGTATTGACGGAGACAGTGTTCCTTATGATATCAACGGATATATCACAACGATTGATACAGACAAAATTGATACCGATTACATGAATACCCGGTTTGTAAAGTTCTTAAAGCTGCTGAATCAGGAAGGAGCCAGCGCGGAAGAATTGCATAACGCAGAAATTGAACTGCATAAGACCTTTGCCACCTTATCACAGGAAGAGCAGAAATTTGCAGATATATTCCTTCATGATATCCAGCGCGGGGACGTACAGGTGGAAGAAGGGAAATCGTTCAGGGATTATATAACAGAATACGTTAAAAAAGCCAAAGACGATCAGATCCATCGCATTACTTCAGTGTTGGGAGTAGATGAAGAAGCGTTGAGAACCATGATGAAGTATCCGATAACGGAAGAAAATATTAATGAATTCGGCCGCTATGATGCATTAAAGAGTACCATCGACAGGGCCAAGGCAAAGCAATACTTCGAAGCAGTGGAAGGGAAGAAGATAATTCCCCCGAAGGCCTATATAAAAGCTGATAACCTGTTAAGAAAGTTCATAATTGCGGAAGGGTTTGACATAGAATGGCCAGAGAAACAATAAGTAATTTTATGTGATGGCCTGATAGAAGAGTAAGGGATTGGAATATCGGTTTTTATTTAAAATGGGTGCATGTCGGCAATATTAATGGAAAAGGGAGAAAAACATGTTCTGTTATAAATGCGGTATGAAATTGCCAGATGAAGCAAAATTCTGTATGGGTTGCGGAACTAAACTTGAAGGCGTTGCTCAAGAGCAGCCGGTTAATAGTGCCCAAGATACAAAATTGGTTTTGGCGAAATGCACAAATTGCGGAGGACAATTAACGGTTGATGCGGGTCAAAAATCCGCGGTTTGTCCGTTTTGTAACTCAAAATTTCTCATTGAGCAAGCCATCAATAATTACAATTTTAATATGCACGGAAATATGAATGTAGGTTCTGCAACGATTAACGTTAATGGATTTAATACGGATAATTTAATTGCCAGAGCCAATACCTATGAATCTGAAAATCAATTTGCTATGGCACTGGAATACTATAATAAAGTATTAGATATAGATATTAATAATGCTGAAGCTAATGAAGGAATTAAAAGGATTGAGCAAAAGAAAACAGAATATGTTTATATCAAAACGACATGGCCACGTTTATTCCAAGATGATGATGTAGTTGAAGTTCGCCTTAACAGACTAACGTTATACTTAGGGAAAAAAATAAAAGAAGAGTATTATTTCGATCAAATGTCAAATATTGTCGCCAGCTCTTCTTCAGTTATATTTGATTATCCAGATCATTGGCTTCCTGTAACAATTGAATGTAAGAATAGTTCTGATGCTGAAGAAATCGCTGATTTTATAAACGAAATTAAGACTGGTATTTATCCAATTACATATTTTAAAGCGATGTACGGCGGTGAAGTAAAGTGATTTGAAATATTTAAAGTAGCAAGTTAGTGGACTATTCAATTTCGCCTCATTGATGGGGTTAACCTTATCAATGAATTGTGCCGTTATAAAATGGCAGTCGCCGGTTTATATAACATTAGATTACAGGAGGCTTATCTATGATAGATCATTTTTCTCAGAAGACTATTGATACTTTGGGTTATTATGTTTATGTGTATTCCGATCCTAAAGACCATAAGCCATTTTACATCGGAAAAGGAAAAGGGAATCGCGTATTCAGTCATCTAAATGAGGAATCCGACAGTGAAAAAGTAGATAAAATCAATGAAATCCAAAGTAGAGATAAGGGGCCGAATGAGCCAATTATTGAAATCCTGGCATATGGTTTAGACGAAGAAACTGCGGAGAAGGTCGAAGCTGCAGCTATAGATTTAATTGGTATTAAGAACCTGACCAATCAGCAACGTGGTAAGGATGCTAAGGAATATGGTATCATTGAAGTTTCTGAACTCGAAGCCCGGGCAAACAACGACATTCTGGAACTGGATGATATCACAGATTATATAATGCTGATTAACATTAATGAACATTATAGAAAAGATATGACGCCTTTTGAATTGTATGAAGCTACCAGAGCATATTGGTTTGTAGCACAAAAAGAAAGAGAACGGGTACAATATGTCCTGTCTGTTTATCGCGGATTGGTTTTGGAAGTGTATGAACCCAAAGCATGGTTGCCGGCACTGGATACTATGATGGAGTCGCGGGCGGATGAAACAGTTAATGCACATAAAAAGCAACGAAAGAAAAAAGGCCAGAAACAAAAATATGAATTTGTCGGACGTGTTGCTGCAGAGGATGTTAGAGATAAATACTTACATAAATCCGTAGCAAGCTTCTATGCCGATGGTAAGCGTTATCCTGTACGATATCCATTAAAAGAAAATCACAAGAAAGATAACCGCTAATAGGAAAGGTGTAAAATGAAGTTTTGTCCAAACTGCCACATTGAGTGCGAGGATAAGTTTTCGTTTTGTAATCAGTGTGTGAGCAAGTTACAAGAAATAATTGAATTGGTTTTTTGTCCATTTTGCGGGAATAAAATGGAAACTGAAGGAGATTTTTGTCCTTACTGTGGTAATTCTTTGCCAAACGATTCTGAAACCTCAACAGATGATAACAAAAAAAGGTGTACTAAGTGTCGGTTAGAGTACGATGCTAAATTTAACTTTTGTAAAAAATGTGGAGCAGAATTAGAATCAAAATCAGATTACGAAAAACTGCCTAATAATCTTTTTAATCAGTGCGATGAACTTGAAAAGCAGGCGATTTGTAAAAATACTGCTGCTAACATAGATTTTGATGAGATGCCTAAAACAGAAAAACAGGGTGAATTAGAGGCTGAAAGCAATATTCCTGATATAGAGTCTGACGCTACTTACGCAGTATGGTATTCAAAGGAAGGTCTTTTCAGTTTACGTGGAAGAAGATCCAGAGCAGCATTTTTTGCAATTGATATTTTATTAGTCATATTATTATTAATCTTTGAATATTTTATTCGTTATTCATTTTTTATCTGTCTTATTATCACTTTGTTATTTATTTATATTAATATCACAAATGCAAGTAAAAGATTACACGATTTAGATAAACCTGCAACCTTTGCAATTATAGTATATATTCTAAATTTTGTGGGTCAAGTGGTTGTTAATAGTTATTTAAGAGACCCTGAATATCAATACTATTTAATGATGATGCAAAAATATATGGATACAGAATTTATGAACCTCCATATTCAGGTTTTTGCTGAACGGTATGCTCATGTTGGTTTCATATTTTTAGGTATGGTTTTAATCCCAAAAGCTATTTTGTATATTATGATGCTTTTCAAAGGAACAGACGGGCCAAATCGGTATGGTCACGATCCATTAAAATTACATGAATCCCTTAAAAGAAAACCTTTTGAAGAAAGAGATTTATTTGGGCGGCAATCGGTCATTAAGACAAAGAATACTTCCCGGAAATAAAATCAATGTCATTTAGTTTAGCATCGTAAAAATACTATAGCCGCAGTCATATATTTTGGCCGCGGCTATTTTTTATTGGTCTATTATATTCAGTTATATATTAGCTGTTAAGAGAGAATGAGATAAATAATATAATATTAACAGAAGTAAATAATAAGTTAACTGCTATAGAATGAGTAAAGCTATTAAAAGCAGTCTCATATATCTCTATATTTCTTCTTCTTCCGGAACAGATAATGCTTCTATTCTGTTATTCCACTTGGAATTGTAATTGTCGTATAAGCCATAAAGGAAACCTATTATATCATCATACAACTCAGGTAATTCAGGTATAGAGCCAGATTGGTAAGGAAGCATCTTAGTAATAGCCTGGGAGCTTACCTCACTGAAATCGAAGTTACGTAACCTGGGTATAGCAGATAACTCTTTTATTGTTCTGCTGCCAGGAATCGTTACAAGCATAATTCCATTTTGGATAGCTATGTCTCTGTACTTCTTATATCTGCCAATGGAGCATTTGAATACTTCTTTTACCTGTTTATTGTTTTTATCACGCTTCCGGTGTAAAGTGATCTCCCCTTCTTTTTTAAAAGCGTTTATAACTTTTTTGAGGGATTGTTCCTGGGATATAGCCTGGGATATTTTGATCAGCGTATCTTTTTCTATGGCTTTTATCTTATGTTGCTTCTGCAATTCATTAAGGCGGGACTTTAATTTGCTACGGTCATACCATTTTATACCGGGGCCATTACCAACTTTATCTATGTACTCTGTTAAGAAAACGTTAGTGGGAACCTGTTCATTAGCAATATATGGCAATGGACCCAAAGATATAGCGTTAGAAGGTACTTGAAGCGTAGTCATTGATTTAAGCGTATCTCTGTTAGGCTTGAACTTGGACATTTCTATGCGCGTGATATAACGAGCTTCATCCCTTATCTCTTCTATATTGGGACGGCGATCATATTCTTCAGCACACATCTTATCGAATTTATAGTAGACGGAGAAGCTTCGGGAAGCGTTTTCATTAACCTTATCGTAACAGTATTTATCGGTAGCCAGGTTCCTGTTGACGCCCTTAATTTCTATTTTCTTGCGGCCATCATAATATGTTTTTTGTAGCATCTCAGTAAAGAGCCTTGCATGCTCTTCATCTTCTGATACTGCATCAAAGGTGAAATCCATACGTGTAACGGATGCTAAGGGAAGATATGGTAAGGAATAAAGCCCAGCTTTCTCAAATTCATCATCGGTATATGAAGTAACATCAGCATAGCCAGAGTTATATAAAGAAGAAGCGGGACGACCATTAAAAGCTTCGGGGAATAAGCTATATATGGCTTTAGCATACTGCATCTGCAATTCTTTAGCATTGGCCGGCGAAGAGAAATATAAATCTAATGTATCAGTACCGGTTAGGAGTAATTGTGCTTCTATGATAAAGTAAATACGGAAGTTAATACGTGTATCCCTGTCTTTATATTTTAATAGCTCTATACTCTTGATACCTATTAGTTCCGGCAGGGTAAATATTAAGCTTCCCCTATTCTTACTGATATCCAGGAACTTAGTAATCTTATATCCTTCATATTTCCTGGTACGTTCATTTAAGCGGTAAGCACAGAGGTTAGCATCTGAAAGACTAAGGGCGTAGGATATTTGAAAGGTATGAATCATTTCATCTGCCTCCGTTTCTTCCTGTTATTATATCTGGTTATATAATATCAGGGTAACCGTTTCTTAGGGGGACGGAAAAAGGGAGCTTAGGAGATGTGTGAAGGTAGTCGAAAGCAGCATAATGACTGGCTTTATGATATGTTAATACCTTCATTATTTATTCAAAGAAACGGTTATGTATATCTATATTTTATCAGAGACAGCTATTTTGAGCAATGTGATAAACTTTTCCTTATCCATACGCCAAGCATTAGAATATTTTACTGTACCTCTATCCCTGTAAAGCTTTGCTATTACATTCCATACTTTTATCCAGTCTGTTAATATATATTTCCCACATCCGAGGCAGAAGAGAAAACAATCTGCTATTTCAACCTTACCTTCAATCACCCTTAGAAAAATAGCTTCGCCCCGTACATCATTAATAGAAACCGATTTACCTGAGACACTTTTAGCGTATAGGCTGAAGGTGTCTTTTTCATATTTCACGATGCTATCTGCTTCTGTTATCTTCCCGATAGGTTTGCCATTTTTATCTTTTTTGCGCGCCATCCATTTTATAGCACTTTGAAATTCACTGTTTAACAGAGTGCGGACGGGAGAGCGTTGTGATAGAATCTTTCCTTTACTGTTCTTCGTAGTTCTGATTGCCATAATGATCTTTATTTTCAGCTATCTGTAATCGTTCTTTTAATTCCATAATCATATCGGTTGAGATAAAGGCATAGTAATTGCCGGAATGGAATTTTTGCCCTTTGGAATCATAATATTCCTGCGGGCATACGTTTGTTATATAGGGATTGTTTTTACCTTTGGTATTGTATTCCAATGACATAAGATCCGTTGCACGCACATTATAGATTATTCCGTTAATCATCTCACAGAATATATCAATGTCGTTCAGGATAAATGAATATTTATTGCCGCCAAAAGTAAAACCAAAATTTGGATTGTGAATCATATCTGAATCAGTTACTTTTCTGACGACAAATACTAAGTCATTATGACCTTTTTCCCTAACTTTAAATTGGATATTGTGGGATCGCCCCTCCAAATCAATGCCGATGGCATCGATCCCATTATAGTAATCCATCTTGACACATTTAGCATTTTGCCCATCATAGCTGGAATCGGTTACATAGATCGCCCGAAAAAACGGATATGATTCTTTTAGGTTCTCCAGCTGTAAAGGCAAAGCATTGCGAGAAAGTTCTGCTGCTTTTTCGTTTAACATGGGTCTACCTCTTTAGTTTTTGCTCTTTCTTTTTCAAGGTTATCCAGATAGTCTATAACAGCCTTATATTTGTTAACTATTGCGTGGTCGGCTCTTCCATGCTCATAGTTCCAAACAGAACCATAAGATACTCCACTTTTTTCTGCCAAATCACGTAGTCGAAGACCTAATGCCTTACGGCGTTCTTTTAATGATTTTTCCATTTAGGACTCCTAGTATTAAAGTCAGTTGCAAACACCACGCTTGCCGCTGCTAATTATTTATTACGTCAAAATAATGATGTTAATACATTGACCATATATAAAATATTTATAAAAAATATCATATCTGTATCATTGGATTGATCTTATAGGGTTCCAAACTGTTTCGATTTTCTGGCACCACCTGTTTAATGAATCCTATTGAGGTTTCTAGAATTCTCGCCCCACCCTAATTGACTTTGGCCGTCCTTTTGGACGGTCTTTTTTTATTGGTTCTGGGCAGACGTATGGCCAACGTTACAGGCTGGGATTGATCCATGGATACATGGAAGATATGGAGGTTTTTTATGAGCATGATGAAACGAACTGCATTAATCGTATGGGCAATGGCGTGGTTAATCACGCAGGTGGCAATGGATATTGTTGTTACCTTTGTGGATGTGATGAGATACGCGCTAGGTGAAGACGGAAGACCGGTCAGTATTATTACGTTTGTATTATCTATGGCCGCTTCCATTGTAATGATCAGTTTTGCAGCGGTAACGATTGCTGCACTAAGAGTTAATTAAAGAAAGGAATGGTGAAAACAATGAAGTTAAATGAGCAACAACAAAAAGCAGTAGCACAGATTGATGGTGCTAATTTGGTTATTAGTGGTGCGGGTACTGGTAAGAGCACGGTTCTTGCAGCAAAAATCGCAACAATTCAGCAATACTATGGCAATGATAAAGCCCCTGGCATACTCGCTTTATCATTCACAAAGCGGTCTACCACAGACCTGGCGGCGCGCATCGTTAATATGAGAGGCGTATCGGTGATGAATATTACCCAGTTCTTTTATAGAGTGCTCCGGGCTAATGGTTATGGAGCTTTCAAAGTCATCACAGATGAATATGCCAGACAGGCGTTGGTTAGTTTATCTATCGCGTCCACCAAAATGAATAAAAAGACAGATGAGATGGAAGTATTAACAGCGCTGGAAACAGGTAAGACAGATAACCCAGCTGTGAAGAAAGTCATAGCACAGTACTATAACTTTATGAAGCAGAAACGAATCATAGATTTCTCAGCGATACCGCTGTGGACAGCAGAACTGCTCCGGACTGTACCCTCCGTTGCGAAGAAGGTACGGAAGCAGTACCCTTATTGCTTAATAGATGAATTTCAGGATCTTAACCCTGACCAATGGCTGACTATCCGACTTATGTGGCCGAGGGGAAGCAACATCACAGGTATCGGGGACTATCGCCAAAGTATCTATGGTTTCCGTGGAGCCCAAAAAGGATTGATTGACGAATTTAAAATGTTTTACGAACCAAAAGTTTTTGAACTGAGTTTGAATTATCGTTCCATACCCTCCATACTCTCCATAGCCAACACGATCCATCCGCAGTATTCTCCACTAACAGCAGCCAAAGCGGCCACAGATAATAAGCCTATTTTTATCGCTGCAACAAACGCAGAAGAAGAAGCAAATACAGTAGTAAGACAAATTAAAGAGCTGTTAAATAACGGCACCTCGTTACGTGACATAGCTATCCTCTATCGTAGTCTTCCTGTAATCCCCTGTGTTGTGGAAGCTCTTTTAAAGGCGAAGCTGCCATTTGTCAAAATTGGGGCTGATCCAAACAGATGGAGTCACTACCCTTTCAAACAGTATCTCGAGCTGCTCTCCTTCGTAGCCGATCCTGATATAGCAAACTGGAAACAGTGCTGTAAGTATCTTGGAATTGACTACGATATGCTTTCGCAAGCCCAGGCTATTGTAAAAGAGGAAGAAGGGCTTCGGATTAGTGATGTGCTAATGCGTCTGCCAATGCTCAGTGATGATGCCAAGGCGAAGTTGGCCTTTATAACCGAACTGGCTGCGGTAGATAATATCAAATCTACTCCCTTGCGCGATCTGATCATTTGTTTATGGGACGGCATCGCCAAAGATTACTTCAATGCGGATAACGATACTATCCTTGCTGACATACTGAACGTTACAGAAAGATTTAAGACGCTGGCTGAACTGGAAGAAGAGATATCCAGCATCCAGAAACAGTATGCAGCCATGGCACGGCTCATAAAGAATAAGACTACGGACTATATCCGTATCATGAGCATCCATAGCAGCAAAGGCCTGGAATTCGATACAGTCTTTTTAATCGGCGCGGCCGAAGGAATATTGCCTGACCTTTCTCACGACAACGTGGATATGGAAGAGGAATCCAATTTGGCTTATGTGGCTGCCACACGTGCAAAGGAAAACCTGTTTATCAGCTATCCAAGGTACAACAGCAAAAGCAAAGATGAAATAAAACCATCACGGTATTTCGCCCGGTTCTTCAACAAAAAATAACTCCGGTCATGCCAAACGCATACCGGAGTATTTTTATTATTTTATAAGCAGAAAGGAGCTTACTTATGAAAATCAATTTTAACGAACTGAATTATGAAACGCTGTATCCACTCACCGTAAAACTGGACAACGGCAATATTTATGATGGCCGTTTTACAGACATGCGCGTTGACCGGGCCAGCATCCCCACCGGCTTATATGCCTATGATGTTCGGGACTGTTGCGACGGGGAACCATGCGAAGTCAAAAGCTTTGTATTGGTCAACCACATGGGTACGCTGATCACTCCCACTCCCATTCCCGAAGCGGAAGAAGGAGAAGGCTACGTTGTCGATTACTCATTCAGTACAAAAGAAGAATCAGATTTATAAGAAGGAAGGAGAAAAGCCATGATTACTATGCAAGAAGCCAGTGAAAAGTTGTTGGAAATGTTCAAGAGCCAGGAATTCGGACCACAGCTCAGCTTAAGTATCATAAAACGCAGAAGCGATGATCCGGTGAATGCGTTACCCTGTAATAAATGGAGTATAGGAAATCGCATGCTCATGTATTTTTTAGGTCACACTGATGCTGCTGCAACATTTTTACAGTGGAAAGCAATGCACAGACGTGTAGTAAAAAACGCAAAAGCATTTCCCATTTATAGCCCCATCACCAGCAAAATTAAGAAGAAAAAAGACGATGGAACCGAAGAGGAATTTGTTTTGGTACGCGGTTTTCGTCCTGTATCTGTTTTCCGCATCGAGGACACCATTGGCCTTGAAGGCGATTTTAAAATTCCAGATTACGCGCCACCTGAAATGCCGCCGCTCTTCAAAGCATCAGAAAAGCTTGGCATCCGTGTGTTTTGGCGGCCATTATCAAAGGCAGCATATGGTTATTATACGCCAGATGATAATAGCATAACGCTATCGTCTACTGATTATGTAGTTTGGTTTCACGAGTTAGCCCATGGAGTGAGAGAGACATTGGCTGATACAAAAACTGATCCTGACAGAGAAGAAATTATTGCCGAAACGACAGCCATTGTTCTGTATGAGATGCAATTTGGCGAACATGGATACACGGAACAGGCCTACGACTATATTAAACATTACTGTGCTGACAAAAGCCCTGAAGCAGTTATAAAGGCCGTTATGGGTGTTCTGAAAGACGTGGAAGAGGCGATTAACAAAATACTGGACGCAGCAAATGAAGCTGCAACCGATACTGTCGCAGAACAGACGGCGCTGTTTTAACAGGAGGCAGAAAAAATGAATGAATCGTTTCAGGAAAGGAAGGAACGCGAGAACCAAAAGCGATATAAGAAATGGTTATCGTGCGGCTTCACCGGCGAGATACATATTAATGATTGCGGCTGGTGTGACAATGGGCTATCTTTAAGCGACCACGAGGATGCAAAGCGCATTGATTTATTCGATAAGTACCCATTCAGGTGCCATATTGAATATATGCAGCTGCCTAATCAAAAGTGGATTGTGGGATCGTGGTTGGATTGCCCTCTGCATGGCTATTGCCATGGCATAAGTGTTTGGTCTAAACAATATGATACGGAAAGTGAGGCGATAACGTCAGAACTGGACAGAATCGAAGAAGCTTTGGAGGAAAAGGACCGGAAGAAGTTTGTATTGCAAGCGATACAGACTTGCCGGAACCAATTTAAAGAAGCTGTGTTTGAGATGGCCTTTGAGCCAATGGCACAGTTTGAACAGGTAGCTTTATTTTAATAGCACCACCACATTAACAACCGGAGCAGTCGAAACAGGCTGCTCCGAATTTTTTTAAGGAGGAAAGAACCATGCATGTATTAACTTTCGTATTACAAATGCCCAATGTACCCAATGAAGCTGTTGAAGAAGAGGCCATCCTGAATGAGCTTCGGTTAGCTGACTATGTGAATGAACTGCCGTTACAGGAGAGCCATTTCACAGAGATGACAAAGCTTCTGGGTAAGCATTTCGGAAAGGAGAATCTGGAAGCCGACAGCTGCAACAGAACCATCACCATTAAGAAAGATGGTATCGTTAGGTATTTTATCAATCTGCGCGCAAAAATTAAAAACACCATTGATCTTGCCATGGATAAACCTATTGAAGATTTTATCTACTTACGCGGGGAATCGGATTGGTACGCAATAGGAAATATGCTCTCTGATCCGTTCGACACGCAGTTTTATGTGGACTATGGCTTGGGATGCGGTTCCGCAACGGTGTTCGCTCATAACCTTTACAACTGGCTGGGCTACAAAAAATCGGATGAAATCACCATGGAACTGACCCAGGTGTTTGATGTTCATTATTAAGGGAAAGGACGTGTAAAGAATGGAAAAAGGAACTAAATTTATCGTATTTATCGACTATTGCGAGCCGGATATGGCCCCGAACTCTCCAGGCTTTGATTCTCAGCCGCGATTCTATCACGCAGAAACGATGGAACAGGCGCGCAAAAGAATTAAAACCGAATACGACAAAGGGATAGCCTATGCCAAAGAGATCGGTATTGATACCGAAGACGAAGACAGCTTTGACGCATGGATGGATCCCAAAGGCAAAAGTTATGACATCTTTGCAGAAGATCACTTCATTGAAAAAGGCAAAATTTATGAAGCCGAAAGGGCTTAAGGGAGGAAAACACTATGAATACTAACAAACCTTATGAAATCATCGCCGACACTCGTAAGATGAGCCATCAGGATTGGCTGGCCATGCGGAAAGCTGGGATTGGAGGAAGTGATTGCGCCCCCGCTGTGGGTCTGTCCAGGTGGAAGTCTCCATTCCAACTATGGAGTGAGAAGACAAATCGTATCACCCCCACCAAAGCTGGCGAAGCAGCTTATTGGGGTTCTGTTATGGAGCCGATACTCCGCAACGAGTTTGCTAAGAGGACAAATCTTGAAGTCCACGAACTCCCAGCGTTCTTGCGTAGCATGGAGCATCCCTTTATGTTGGCAAATATTGATGGCTACGTTAAGAACGAAGATGGTAGCTATTCAGTTTTGGAGATTAAAACGGCTAATGCGTATGCCGCCGTTCAGGACTGGCAGAACGGGCTCCCAATCGAATACTACTGTCAGGTTATGCACTATATGGCAGTTACAGGTATGTCTTCTGCCTACGTCTCTGTTTTATTGGGCGGCAATCAATTCGATATCCAAAAGATAGAAAGAGATGAAGAAATGATTCAGCATATTATCCAGATGGAAGAACACTTTTGGTACGAATACATGCTGAAAGATACGCCACCCGAAGCAACTGCCAAAGACAACGAATTTATGAGCCAGCTTTATCCTAAGTCTGAAGAAAAGGCAATTGAAATGCCAACACAGGCTAAAGACGTGCTATCAGATTATGAAAAGGCATGTCACGACCTCGCCCTTGCTAAAGAAGCCAAAGAAGAGGCAGAAGCTAAACTGAAACTTATGCTTGCTAATGCTGAGGTTGGGATTTCCGGGAACTACAAAGTATCTTGGAAGAACGTCAGCACCACCCGGCTTGACAGCAAGAAGGTAAAAGCTTTGCTCACAGAAGAGCAGTTGAAAGAATGTAGTACTACCACGACAACGCGCAAATTCACTGTTGGCGCGTGCAAGAAATAATATCTGTTATCAACCCCTGGAGCTCACGCTCTGGGGGATTTTTTATTTTTAAAGGAGGATAACACAATGAAAGACTATCGTATCGCAGAAAGCATGGAACACATGCAAAACTATGGACCGAATGGAATCACGAATTTTGAACTGATTTCCATCATCCTGGGTAACAGCGAAAAGGCATCAAAGCTGCTGCATCAGGACGAGACATTGTTCTCACCAACACAGGATGGATTAAAGTGCATCGCAAGCCAGGACTTTGACGGTCTGAAATTTCTCGGCGATCTGACCAAAACAGAAGCTGCACGTATTCTTGCTGCCATAGAAATCGGTAAGCGTATTGCCTATGCATCGGCTTCGGAAATGGAGCACATAACCAGTCCCGGCGACGCCGCACAATACCTTATGGGCAGAATGAGGAATTTAACTCATGAGTGCTTTGTAGTGGTCTTATTAAATACGAAGAACAGAGTCATTCGAGTAAAGCAGATTGCGGAAGGTTCCCTTACATCGGCTGTAGTTCACCCAAGAGAAGTTTTTGCGCCGGCGGTCACAGCCCATAGTGGATCGATCCTCGTGGCGCATAACCATCCGTCAGGGGATCCGTATCCGTCGACGGAAGATCGTAACCTGACCCGTGCGTTGGAAGACGCCGGTAACGTTTTAGGTATTCCCTTAATTGATCACGTCGTAATCGGCGATGGACGGTACTATTCGTTTCGCGAACATGGAGATTTATAAGTAACAAAGCCAGTGTAAATGATGCACCGGCCATTTTAATTAAAAGAAAAGGAGAGATTACATCATGGCAAAAATCAATGACATTAAGTCCACTATCGCGGCAATGGCACAGAGAAATAACTTACCGGAGTACGGCAATACTGCATTAAAGGTAGCAGAACCGCCAGTAATTCCTCTGCCTACTAATCCTACTACGGCACCGGTGAAGAAACCGGACGTACAGCTTACGCCCCAACAGGCGCTGAAACAGTTCATTAAAACTAACCTGAGGGAAGGTGTAGACTATGGGCAGATACCAGGCGTGAAAAACAACCAATTATTTAAACCGGGCGCCGCCAAAATAATTAACTTCTTGCATCTTAGGCCCCAGGTTCAGTTGCTGCATACGGTATTTGATCCGGAGGCTAAGGCCATCAGCTATACCGTAAAGGTTACGCTGATTTCAGAGGATGGCGTTGCTGTTACAGAGGCACTCGGAGGGGCGAACACATTGGAGCCGAAGTTCATGAAAGGTGGTATGGGATCGCAAAATCTCGTTGTCAGTCAAGCCGTTAAAAGAGCTACTGTTTCAGCAGTTAAGAATTTGATTTGCTAAAACAAAAGGGCCCGCTCTGAAATAATCAGGGCGGGCTTAATACTTATTAACCTCCGGCTAACTGCAGTACCTCGGGCATGTAGCGATTGAAACAGCCAACAATCGTGCGATAATACATCATCTCCCAAAAGGCCGTGTACGCTTTCGTATCGCTTCCATATGTGGGTGTGATGTATCTATCAACATAAGTGGCTTGCAGCTTCTCAAATAACGGAATCGGCGTAGCCATGGTGAATTGAGGAAACTCTTTTAAGGTCGTCTCATCAAAGACTTTGCTTAAATTCAGGGTATCACGCTCATCCATGGGCAGGACAGCACGCAGACCATCCAGCTCTTTGATATAAAAGCAAAGTTCACCATAGAAAACGTCTGCTTCCTTGGCCTTTGCGCATTCAATAAACGTACCTTTTTCAGTAAAAGAAATGCCAGCTATCAGAAGAGAGGCAGCAATATACTGGATAATGCCTAGGGGGTGTACCCTACGTCTTTTTGCCTGATTATTGCCACGCGATTTCAAATACGTCGGCTTAATGGTCAAGCCAATACGAGAGTAACGGGAAAAGGAAGCCGTTTTATCTGCAATATTCAACCCATCAGCGGCATTTACTTTCTGAATAAAGCCGATTGCATCGTCTATGCCCATATTGTCCACTGAGTTAACGTTTTTACATTTCAGTTCTAACATAAACTCACCTCACTCACTCTACATATTATAAGTGTATAACCGGGCGATTGTAAAGCCAAAATTGAACTTGCATTTACTATTAGAGTGCAACTCGTTTTCTAATCTTAAATTTTTATTTAATATTAGTTGACAAGAGAAACGGCATATAGTATAATATTCTTAAAGAAAATATATATTTAATATTAGATAAAAGGAGTACAAATGAATCAAGAAATTACCACCAATCCTAATGGCCAAACTGACAGACTTATATCACAACGCCAGTTTTGCAAGAAGTATGGAACCACACCGGCCTTGATGAGCAATTTCGAAAATATGGGAGTGATCACTTCCATGCGAAGCTCGAAGCCAGGGGGGACAATACGTTACATTGAAAATGAGACGTGGAATAGCATTACATCATTCATACGCAAATCAAGCGGTACACAAGAAAGTACACAACCCTTAACCACCACAAAAGACCAAAGCAAAAGGTACACGCTAAGAAGGAGACAGAAAGATGCGTAAAGCAAAGGAAGAAAAGAAATTCAAAGAAAAATACATAACCTTGGACATTAAGAACAATAATTACAAAGTGCGCGTCCCTGGATTCAAAGCGGTCATCTTTAAGTCTGCCGAAGAAGCCATAGAGGAACGAAACAGGCTTCTTAAGGCTAAAGACGACGGTAGAATCAGTATTGACCCAAACATAACCGTAGGCGAATGGATCGAACTGTTTCTTAATAACCATTGCGGCAATTGCAAGCCTTCTACAATCGAAGGCTACTTGACAGATATAGAGCGTTGTTGTGAACCGCTCTACGATATTCCTGTCAAGGATTGCAAAACCAAAGACGTGGACAATATCATATTGGGTTTATGTAAAAAGGGGGCAGCTAAGTCAACGGTTAAAAGAACGAGAAACATTCTTCATAAACTGTTCAACACACTGATCAAAAAGAATTATCTCCCAGCAAATCTAGTGCCAGGCCCATCATTTACAGAAATCACCGACAATATGATCACAGAAAACGAAAACAGCATTGAACGACAGGCTTTCACGAAAGAGGCACTTAAGAGCTTGGTTGAAACAGCAAAGACCTTTGACTCAAAGAACAAAGACAAATGCAAAAAATATGCCGCGGCCATGTCTATCTTAATAAACACTGGCATGCGCATCTCTGAGTTCCTGGCCCTTACTAAAAACAATGTCGGGGTAAGCAACGACAAATCATACGCAAAAATCTATGTACGCCACTCGCTTCGACCACTAAAGAAGAATAAAGAAGACGAAAGCAAATGTTGGACAATCGGCAAACCAAAAAACAAAAACTCCTACAGAGAAATCACCATTTATGATGCAGATGCTATTGAAAGTATTTGCTACTTATCTGGGTTAAAGCATGATTCAGCTATCCAGGACGGCAAAATCTACGACTTCCTCTTTGCAACCAATGCAGGCAATCCAGTACGTATAAGTAATTTCGAGGGAACCTTCCGCAAAATAAGAGAAAAGGCAAACGCTTATAAAGATGTCCCGAACAAAATGGGAACGAAGACCATACGGCATTACATATGCGTCCACGAAATTCGTCATTCGGTCGCTACTATCCTGGCTCATATCTCAGAACCTAAAGAGTATCCCACTATAGCAGCAATGTTAGGGCACACAGTACCGGTATTTCTAAGTACTTACGTGCACGCAACCGACGATAGTAAGGAGACAATAGCCAAAAGGTTCTCGTCAATGATGAGTGCTTAACTGTGCGACGTCTTATTAATGTCAGATTGCCCTCAATCGCCAGATTTGCCTTGACAGATTTGTCTTAAAATTGTCTGAATATCAACTGACCCAAAAGACAAAAAGAGCCCGCCAATATAGACGGGCTCTGCATTTTTAACAGACAAAAGTATGTGGTCGCTCTCGATTAAGAGTCAGTTGCTCTGCCAGCTGAGCTAGTCGACCACTTGACGTGTTACTGGAATATTATAGTATAAAGGAAAGGGATTGTCAAGAAAAAGTTGATAAATCTCGAAGAAATTCAAACAACATTTCTCTTTCCCTTGCCAAGCAACATCTTAATCCGACGAGAAGAACGATTCGAATATCTTGTCATTAATCCGCAATTTCCAGTTTTTCCAGATTTCTGTACATGAAATCCAAACGGTCAAATCCAAAATCCAGATAATGCTGGATGCTGTCCGTCGTTGTATTTTCCGGCCAGAATACTATGATCAGATTCTTCCCTTCCACATTATAATTATAGCTGTCCGCTGTATGATGGCGGTTCAGCAGACCGTTAAACTGCTGCAATACCGCCACGCATTTACGCGGGTGATATTTACTTAAATCCGCACCGACTACCTTCACCATCATAAAACGTCCGGGAGGAACTGCAATTACTCCCATATAATCTATGCCAGCCGTTTCGGAATGGTGTTTGATAATATATACGTCGTTGCCCGTAGCGGAATCAACCATAACTTCATAAGGAACATTTTTTTCATCCAACCATGCCCTCACATCTTCAATCGTTATCATCAGTCCACATCCTCCTTTATTATCACGGAGTAATACTACTATATTATTATAATATATTCTCCCTTTACGAACAAGCGCTCTTCCGTTTTCATTCATAAGTTTTTTCAGAATTGAAAATAAAAAACGCACCCGTTGTTTCACGTGAAACAATTTCTGTTTTTAACCTTTTCAAAATTCACAATTCAATTTATAATTTACAAGGTAAGACTCTGAACAAATCAAACAAGTCAAAGGAAAACAGAAGAATATGAATTCGAATACCAAAGAAACGAAACACACTGCTCCGGAAAAACATGTGCGAAGAAAACACTATGCCGGACGTTATCCAAAAAATTTTGAAGAAAAATATAAAGAACTGAATCCGGAAAAATATCAGGATATTGCAATCCATGTAAAAGCCAAAGGGAGCACTCCGGCAGGCACCCATATTCCCATCATGGTCAGGGAAATCCTTAACTTCCTGCAAATCAAACCGGGCCAGACCGGTTTTGACGCAACACTGGGATACGGAGGCCACACCCGCGCCATGCTGGAACAGTTACAAGGCAAAGGACACCTGCATGCAACAGATGTAGACCCCATTGAGTCTGAGAAAACACAGAAACGGTTGCTGGACGCAGGGTATGGCGACGATATTTTAACCATACATCATATGAATTTTGCAGGTATCGATAAAATCGCTGCTGAATCAGGTCCTTTTGATTTTATCCTGGCAGATTTGGGCATTTCCTCCATGCAGCTGGATAATCCGGCACGTGGTTTTTCTTACAAAACAGACGGCCCTCTTGACCTGCGCATGAATCCGCAGCGTGGCATCTCTGCCGCAAAACTGCTGCGAAAACTTTCCGCGGAAGAGCTGGAAGGAATGCTTATTGAAAACGCAGATGAACCTTATGCAGAAGAAATCGCGCGAACCATTTCCTCTGACATAAAAAATGGTATTTCCATTAATACAACAAAAGAGCTGTATCGGGAAATAGAAAAAGCACTCTCCCATCTTCCCGGAAATGAACGAAGGCAAAGCGTAAAGAAAAGCTGTGCCCGCGTCTTTCAGGCACTGCGGATTGATGTAAACGCAGAAATGGAATCCCTGTATGCCTTTCTTGAAAAACTCCCCGGCGCACTGGCACCGGGCGGGCGGGTTGCCATCCTGACCTTCCATTCCGGAGAAGACCGGCTGGTTAAAAAAGCTTTCAAGCAGTATGTTAAAGAAGGTCTGTTCAGCGACGCTGCCAGAGAGGTAATCCGCCCATCGGCAGAAGAATGTGTTGCCAACCCCAGATCCAAATCCACAAAGCTGCGATGGGCAATACGGTCTGAAAGCGAATAGTTCAGCCCCCTTATCTTCACGGTTAAAAGCTGTAACGCTTTTTACATTTTATTTGTTTATCAACACGTAACCCCACGTCATCTTCTGCCATCTGATTGACAATCACCTATTATAAGCATAAAATTATATAGATACATTCGTTGGAATAAACGAAGAAATCTTCATATTTTATTGAAAGAAAAGAGGTTATCCTATGCGAAGCGATTTAGTTAAAAAGGGTTCCACCCGTGCTGCACACCGTTCTCTGTTTTATGCACTCGGATTCAGCGACGAAGACTTGAAAAAGCCGCTGATAGCAGTTGTTAATTCCCAGACTGATATCATTGCCGGTCATGCCCATCTGGACGACCAGGCCAAAATGGTAAAATACGGCATCCTCGCAGCTGGCGGCGTTCCCATTGAAGTTCCTGCCATCGGCCTTTGCGACGGTATCGCCATGGGCCATGAAGGGATGAAATACCCGCTGGCAAGCCGCGAACTGATCGCCGACAGCATTGAAGCGCAGATCAACGGCCACGCCTTTGACGGCATGGTACTGATCCCCAACTGCGATAAAATTGTACCCGGCATGCTGATGGCTGCGCTGCGCCTGAATATCCCTGCTGTATTCTGCAGCGGCGGCCCCATGCTCCCCGGCCGTTACGAAGGAAAAGACATTTCCATTTCCACCACGTTTGAAGCAGCCGGCCGTTTTGAAGCCGGCAAAATTGATAAAGCAGAACTGTCCCGCATTGAGCGTTGCTCCTGCCCCGGCTGCGGCAGCTGCGCCGGTCTGTTCACCGCAAATACCATGAACTGCCTCACCGAAGTGTTAGGCATGGGCCTGCCCGGCAACGGGACCATTCCTGCAGCCTTCCAAGGTGACCGTGCCCGTCTGGCCAAAAAAGCGGGCGAAACCGTTGTCCGCCTGGTTAAAGAACAGCTCCTGCCACGGGATATCATGACTATGAACGCCTTTAAGAATGCCATCACGGTGGACATGGCCATCGGCGGCAGCTCCAACACAGCGTTGCACTTACCGGCTATCGCCCACGAAGCCGGACTCAAACTGCCCTTATCCCTGTTTGACAAAATCTCCAAGAAGACTCCGTACCTGACCAAACTGAGCCCCGGAGGTTTCCATCATATGATTGACCTGAACGAAGCCGGCGGCATCTCTGCGGTCATGAACGAACTGAGCAAACTGGGACTCATCAACAAGAGCTGCAAGACGGTCACCGGTAAGACCATCGGCGCTTTGATCAAAAACGCGGTCATTACGCGTCCGGATGTAATCCGCACCGTGGAAGACCCCTACCGCAAGACCGGCGGCATCGCCGTACTGACCGGCAACATCGCGCCCATGTGCTCTGTTGTAAAAGAGAGGCCAAAAAGATTAACAAGGGCGATGTAGTCGTTATCCGTTATGAAGGACCCAAAGGCGGCCCTGGCATGCGGGAGATGCTGAATCCCACCTCAGTACTGGCCGGCATGGGACTGGATAAAGACGTTGCCCTTCTCACCGACGGACGCTTCTCCGGCGCAACCCGTGGCGCCTGCATTGGCCATATCTCTCCGGAAGCCCGTGAAGGCGGCAACATTGCGTTGATCGAAGAAGGCGACATCATCGAGATTAACATCCCGAAACGTTCACTAAACGTTAAAGTTTCTGACAAAGAACTGGAAAAACGCCGGGCAAAATGGAAATGCCCGCCGCCCAAAGTAAAGACCGGTTACCTGGCCCGCTATGCAGCGCTGGTATCCTCCGCCGCAGAAGGCGCTATTGTCCGGGTTCCCGGGGAAGAGTAATTGTAGAAAGCAAAACAGAATCATAATCAGATGTGTTTCTGTTGAACATTCTTTACTTTCGTTTTAAACGCGAAACCAGTTTTTAAAAGCGCTTTTGCGAATAATTAAAAAACAAACTGTACAAGGCAATGGAAATCCCACTTGCTTTGTACAGTTTTTGTTTTGCTTTATATTTCTTTGCGTTTATATTTCTTTTGAAACAACAGAATGGATTCGAATTTTGTTTACATTCTTTCCTTTTCACGTAATGGAACAATCGTCATTATGTTTTCCATTACGCAAGAGGCATCGTACTACCTTACCTGCTTACCTGACTTTACGCAACCGATACGCCCTGCGGTATTTTTCCGAAACGGCTCCTGCCGCAGCCACCACCAGTATCAGGCCCCAAAGCAGCGCGCCTGCCTGTTTCCATTCGTAGTGATTCATAGCCAGAACCAAAGGAGTACCGATGCCGCCCGCACCAACCAGGCCCAATACGGCAACTTCCCGCAGGTTGATGTCCATGCGGTAGATAACGGCGGACAAATAGTGCGGCAGTATCTGGGGAACCACAGCCCAACGCACAGCCGCCAGAAGATTAACACCTGAAGCACGTAACGCATAGTACGGTTTCAAGTCAATGCTGTCAATGGCAATCAGGAAGCGTTTGGCCAAAAGACCGATGCTGCACAGAGCCATGGTCAGCACGCCGGCAAACGGCCCAGGTCCGGTCACCCTGATCCACAGCAACCCGTAAACAAGGACCGGCACCGAACGGAACACAAGCAACAGCAGACGAACCAACAGTGCTGCAAAACCAAAAAAGCGGAAACAGGAAAAAACAGATAACAGAAGGGCGAATAACGTTCCTCCGAGAGTTCCCAAAAAAGCAATGCACAGGCTTTCAAATAACAAGGCTGGCACCGCATCCGGGTCCAGAGAAAACATCATTGTAATTTCCGGATTTACAACTCCTTCAACAATAGATTCCAGCGCGGTTTTGTTCACATCTGACATGGCCGGAAAGCCGTTTAAAAAAGAGAAAATGATGAAAAAAGCGAACAGAATCACGGGGACATACCCTATTTTATGTTTTGTTTCCGATTCTACCAGACGAACGCACAGGAACCCGCTTAAACTCTCCGTTGCCAACACTACCAGATATAACACGCAAAGAATCATGCCCACTTTGGAGTACTCCCGCCAGGCCAGCTTCTCATTTAGCAAAAGACCTATGCCTCCCGCCCCCACAAAACCCAACACCGCAGCGTTACGCACATTGGATTCCAACAGATACAGCAGGTTGGCAAGATAACCCGGAAGTATCTGCTTCCACACAGAGACCCACCAGGCTTTCAGGCGCCCCGCTCCCGCATATTCCAACACACGGGCCGTCTGCAGGTCCGCGTTCTCGCTGTCTTCGTATCCCAACCGGGAAAGCACTGCCCCGGTGGACAGGGTGACCGCTATGATGCCGGACCACATGCCAAGACCGAACACAAACGTACAGAGCAAGGCCAGGATTAGCACGGGAATGCATCGAAACACGTGTACTGCCGTCTTAAGGGCAATCCGCACAGCTTTCCACTGATTCACATACCCGTTACACAGTACTGTCCCCGCTGCTCCGATGATTCCGCCAAAAACGGTTCCCAGAAGGGAAATATACACTGTGTCCCGCAGCGGAACCAGAATCACATCCAGAAAGGAAGTATCCGGAGGGAACATCCTGCCGACAGTGTCAATAAAGTAATGTCCCCGCTCCCATAACAGGGGCAGGGAAAACTCTGTCTGCCATAAGGAAATTAGCAGACAAAGCACAACTATTACACTGCGGACAAGATATGACCGTTTCATTTCTTTCCCTCTTATACAATAATTTCAGGAAAAACTTTTTGTTGATAGACATACTCTGCCACTTATCGCAGCCGTCTTCGCACAATTGCAATGAAATCCTTGCAGATAGCACACAGGCTCCGCAGTTTCATTGCGCGCCTCCGTATACATCCGCAAAGGAGGCTTCATCCCAGGCGGAAACAGGGGCGTCTTTTACCACAACGCCCTGCTTTAAGCCGATGATCCGTTCCGCATATTGCACAGCCTGCGCTGTATTGTGGCTGTTCATAACTACCGTCAGCCTATTCTCCTGCTGGAGGGTTTTAAGTAATGAAAGAACCTGTTCCGCGGCCACCGGATCCAACGACGCCACCGCTTCATCGGCCAGAATGATGCGGGCCTGCTGCAGCAGCGCCCGGGCGATGGCCACCCGCTGTTTCTCACCGCCGCTTAAGGTGGAAACCAATGCATCCGCTTTCTCAGCCAGTCCGACTTTGGCCAGGGCCGCTTTCGCGTTTTCCCGGTCCTGTTTCGAAAAGCAACCCGTCATGACGCGCCATAACGGATTCCGGAACAGCGCCCCGTGCAGCACGTTTTCCAGAGCCGTCGACTGGGGTACCAGGCAGAAATCCTGGTAGATTACCGCTATCTTCTGCTGTATCTGCCGCAATTTTTTTCCGCTGCAGTGTGACAGGCACTCCCCGTCTACCCAGACCGTTCCCTGCTGCGGTGTCACCATCCCGTTGAACAACTTCAGCAGTGTTGTCTTCCCTGCCCCGCTGCGCCCGATTACGGCCACAAACTCCCCTTCCGCAATCTGCAGGGAAACCTGTTGCAAAACCGGTTCGTCCTTATGAAATTGATGGGTTATGTTTTTTAACTCCAGCATAGCGAACCACCTTAACGTAATATCTCAGGTACCAATCATCCATTCACTAATCCGTTCGTTCCGCTTTTCCGGCAAACCTCCAAGGCCCTGCCAACATACCGCATGATGCAACAGCATCGCATCACAATTAATTTACTTTCCTTTCAGTTCCCGCTGTACCCGGCGTTCGTCATCATAATTTTTCGCATCGGCCCAGTCGTAGCCTTTGTGACCCAGAATCTTCAGCGCATCCAGCCCCTCTTTGGTCTTTCCAATCTCAATCAGCGCTTCTCCGAAAGCCTTACGGAACTTCTTGTCCTGCATGGTTTTGGACGTTTTGCTCACACAGACCGTATCGTTATAAATCTTATCCGTCACTCCGATGATGCCCGTCTGTTTCCAGATCGTGTCCGTGCCCCCCAGCTTTTTCTGCCAGTTCTTTTCATTGCGGATCCGTATGTGGGAAAAGGCCACTGCAATGTCCGCCTGCCCGGAAGCCAGCCGCGCCATGGATGTGGTATAAGACTCTGCCTGCACTACATGAGCCAGATCCGCAATCGTTTTCCCGTATTCCTTTTTCAAAAATAAGGAAGGATACAGGTAGCCCGAAGCGGAGGCCGGGCTCATCACTGTCCAGGTCAACCCGTTCAGTTCCTCCCAGGAAGGCTTTTGCCCCTTCTTCACCTTTTCCAGCAAGGCTTTTCCTTTGGCGGAAGGCCCCGTCACCAGCACAGAGCGGTAATGCTGGACAAGTTTATCATTAAACTTTTCCGGTTCCCCTTCGTTCCAGATTTTTACGTCTGTTGTATCCTTACTAATGCCCTGCCGCAGCGCCGTGAGCAGTACATCGATTTCCTTGTCAAACAACACATAGGTAGCGCCGGAGACGAAACCTGCATCCGCGCTGCCCGCACTTAAAGCTTCCCCTACCGCGCTGTAGGACGTGCCCACGCTTACGGACACCTTGCTGACCGCAAAGCCTTTTTCCTTCAGCTTCCCCTGTAACATCGTGCTTAACGGCCCCACAGCCGTTTTTACTGTCTCCGCATCCTGATAAGGAGAAACAGCAATCTTCAATTCCTTAATCTCATTATTTCCGGTAAACTATCTTTTTCATTTTAATTCTCCACCCTTTCACTATTACATATTAAATGCAGCAGCCATGCCTCACAATTCCAAAAAGATACTAAAAATAATAAAAGCGCGACTGCATATCGCGCCTTACATGCCAAAACCAAAATGCGTTTCAGGAACGATATGCATGAAATGGAACTATCTTCATTCATACAAACCGGCGGTCGATGATCTCTGGCATCCTCTCAGCCCGGCACACGGGCTCCCTCGCATTTCGGCTTCAGAAAATATTTTTATTTTCATACAGGACCAGGGCGCTCCCCCAAGTCCCAACCGTTCTATTTATTGAAAAAACTTCCTGACGTTTTCTTTAACTGTCTGTAGCTGTTTCACGTGAAACACCAATTCCTTTATATAGGAATTTTAGCATATTAACCTTTGTTTGTATAGCCAATGTAATCTGTTAAAATTAAATCTGGTTAGCATCATGAACAGGCTTTTCCCTGCCCGTCGATTCGTGTCAACGGTTTCTTTACTTTCCTTCTGCTTCTTTGCCTTCTTCTGCTTCTTTGCCTTCTTCTGCTTCTTTGCCTTCTTCTGCTTCTTTACCTTCTTCTGCTTCTTTACCTTCTTCTGCTTCTTTGCTTTCTTCCGCTTCTTTGCTTTCTTCTGCTTCTTTGCTTTCTTCTGCTTCTTTGCCTTCTTCTGCTTCTTTGCTTTCTTCTGCTTCTTTGCCTTCTTCTGCTTCTTTGCTTTCTTCTGCTTCTTTGCCTTCTTCTGCTTCTTTGCTTTCTTCCACTTCCACCACTTCAACATTACCGCCTGCTTCAGCAGGCTGGGAGCAATAACCTTTCATAGCAAAAAAAGAATTCTGAAATAATACCAAACCTATAATTGTTAAAAGCAAAACTTTTCTTTTCAAGATTTCACCTCATTTCATGGAATAAGGACTTTTTTCATAAAAAAACGCCCGGGCACATGTCGTGCCTGAGCGTTTCCTATAATATTATTTCAGCACGCCGATTTCCTTATAGTATTTTTCAGCGCCGGGATGCAGAGGAATCTTGGCAATATCTTTTACTGCTTCAGCCGGTTTCAGGCCTTTCAGGTTTTTCTGAGCCTGGCCCAATTCATCAATATGTTCCCAGAAAGATTTGGTCATCTGGTAAACGGTTTCGTCTTTCAGATCGTGACGGCAGAACATAACCATTTTAATCGCGGAAGTGTTAACGGCTTCTTTTTGGTTCGGATAGGTGCCTGCGGGGATAGTGTATTTAACATACCAGGGATATTTTTCCTGCAGTTTCTTAATAATATCATCGCTGATGTTCACCAGACGGCAGTTCGAGCTCAGCGCCTGGGAAACAGCAGAAGCCGGGGTGCCGGACATAATCCATGCGCCGTCAATCGTGCCGTTCTGCAGCATATCGGCTGCGCCGCCGAAGGCGATGTATTCCGCTTTGATTTCATCCGGGAATTTGATGCCGGCTGCAGTGAAATGAGTCTGGCATTCGTTGTAAACGGAAGAACCGGCAGAAGCGACCGCAAAATGTTTGCCTTTCACATCTTCCAGTTTGGTGATACCGGATTTGTTGGTCACAACCACCTGGTTGGGATTCAGGTACAGACCGGCAATGGCTTTCAGGTCTTTATAAGCGTGGCCTTTAAAGCTGTCCGTGCCGTTCATGCACTGATATGCATTGCTGCTGATTGCGATGGAAACCTGGGCTTCCCCATCGGAAACCATGTTCAGGTTGGCAATACCACCGGCAGATGCCTGGCTGGCTGCACTAACAGAAGGAACGGTTTTGTTCCAGTTATTGGTAATGGCAGCACCTACTGCATACAGGGCGCCGGACGCAGAAGCAGTCGGGAAATTAATCTTAATTTTATCCGTAGCTGCCGCCGGAGCTTTCTTCGGTGCTTCCGCCTTTTTGTCACCGCCGCCGCAGCCAGTTAATGCCCCTACCATTAACATGGTGGCCAAAGATGCGCTTACTATGCGTTTCAAGGATTTTTTCATATTTCTTCTCCTCCTAAAAAAAATTAACATGTTCAGGTAATGCTACATGAATTATTATATATCTTTTCCCGGAAAAATAACAGTGTTTCCTTAAGAAAATGATTACGTCAGGAAAAGACTTCGCAAAACCGTCCGCATTTGCTGTTTTATGGACTCATTTGCCTACGGCTTCGAAACTCGGGGCTTCGCCCCTCAAACAATCTCGCCGTTACGGCAAATTTCATCTCATAAAACTACGCAAATACTCCCGATGTTTTGCTTCAGTACTTTTCCCTGCGTAAAACCATATGCTCAACAAACTAATATTTTTACTCTTTCTTCCCTCTTATAAACTGCAATGCTCCGATTACCGCCAGGCAAATCAGGCCTGCAAAATCGGTAAACATCCCCGGATAAAGCATAGCCGGCGCCGCGGCCACCAGAATAATCCGTTCCAGCACATTACATTTCTGCACCAGCCAGCCTTCCAGTCCGGCCACCAGGGCAATGGTTCCCACACTGGCAGTGAACACAGTCCATAAGGTTGTCGTCAGCGCTGCGTTTGGATCTACCCCAATCAAAAGCACCGGGTTATCCAGGAAAAAGAAAGGAATGATAAAACCGATCAGCCCTAACCGCACAGCCCACAGCCCCGTCTTCGTCTGGTCGGAACCAGCGATACCGGAAGCCACATAGGCACTCATGGCAACCGGCGGGGTGATGTTGGACAGACAGGCATAGATAAGGCAGAACAGATGAGAAGTAATCGCCAGCACGCCGGCCTTGATCAGCACCGGAACCGCCACCGCCTGCACGATTACATAAGCGGCCACGCCGGGCACGCCCATTCCCAGGATTGTGGACATGATCATGACCAGAAGGCCCGTCACATAAATATTGTCGTTGTTAATTACATTCAGGATCAGGTAACCCATGTTGAGACCCATGCTGGTGAGGGTCACCGTGCCGATGATGACACCGATGATGACGCAGCAGACGCCAACGGAGATGGCGCCCTTGGCCCCTTCCACCGTGGCTTCGATAATCTTGCTCCAGGTCATGCGGGTCTCTTTCCGGATCCAGCTGGCCCCGATGGTAGCAAAGATAGCAATGACCGCAGCATACAAAGGCGTGTAACCCGCAAACATGAGGGCAATCAATACAACCAGGGGAATCACCAGATGTCCCTGCTCCCGGATTACTTTCATCGCATCGGGAATGTTTTCCTTTGACAGACCCGAAAGCCCCAGCCGTTTTGCTTCAAAGTGTACAGACATCAACAGCCCCAGATAATACAGGAAAGCCGGCATGATCGCCGCCAGCATGACCTTCGTATAACTCAGGTTCAAAAATTCCGCCATAACAAAGCCGACCGCGCCCATAATAGGAGGACAGAACTGTCCACCGGTAGAAGCTACCGCTTCCACCGCCCCGGCAAATTCCTTCCGGTACCCGGTCCGCTTCATCAGAGGAATGGTTATGGTTCCCGTCGTCGCCACGTTGGCAATGGCGGAACCGTTGATCATACCCATGAGGGCAGAGGCCACTACCGCCACCTTTGCCGGACCGCCGGGGGTCTGGCCTACTAATGTGAGGGAAAAATCGTTAATGAATTTGGAAAAACCGCTGTGTTTTAGGAACGCTCCAAACACAACAAAGAGGAAAATGTACGTAGCCGACACACCGATACCGGTGCCCAGCACACCCTGGGTCCCCCAGAACTGAGTGATCAGCACCCGCTTCAGGGTAAAGCCGTTATGTCCCAACAGCCCCGGCAGAAATGCGCCGAACCAGTTGTACCCCAAAAAAATCAGTGCCAGCAGCGCCAGATTGCCGGATGCCCTTCGGGCCGCCTCAAACACCACCAGCAGCGCCACCGCCGCAATGCCTACCTCAAAGGAATCCACCCGTCCCCCCGTCTGGGCAATGCGGGTGAAATTCATAATCAGGTAACCGAAAGAACCGGCGCCCAGTAAAATCAGAAGCATATCCCAAACCGGCGGCAAATTCCGCACACGCTTTTCTTTTTTGTATGTAGGAAACAGCAGAAATGTAAACAGCAGCAAAAAGATACAGTGAAACGCCCGCAGGTTAATAGCACTGATCGCGCCCAGCGTTGTAAAATACAGCTGGAATACCGTCCAGACGCAGAGCAGTACGACCAATATTTTACTCATAGGACCGATATAGGTCCGCATACGGGAGTCCGCTTCCTTTTCTTCCAGTAATTCCTGCGCCTTTTTGTCCAGCTCTTTCTGCAGCTGTGCTTCACTCGTTACGGTATCAGGATTTACGGCAGCTTTCTCTTTCCCCTGCATAAAACACAATCCCCTCTTCCACACACCGGCCGGCTTCCGGAAAGCCGTTCCTCCGAAAACTTCCCGGTTAAACACGCGTCAGTTAAACACGCCAAAAGCCTGTAAGAATAATACAAACAGCAGTACCGGCGTAACATATTTGACCATGACCCGGTACATGCCTTTACGCCCAAATGTATATTTCCCCTGCTCGATTTCTTCAATGATCCAGTCCGCTCCCACAACCCAGCCGATCAGCAGGCATTCGCCAATGGCCACCAGCGGCATGAACACGATATTACTGATATAATCCATCAGATCCAGAATCTGGGCCACCGCGCCGTTAGGCAGCGGCAGTTCGAAATAGGCCACATTATAGCCCAGACATACGATGATACCGCCGATCAGGGCATACAGGCCAATCAGCAGCGTAGCCTTGGAGCGCTCCCAGTGGAACCGGTCCATAAAGCTCGCTACGATAGCTTCCTGTACCGACATGGCGGAAGTCAGCGCCGCAAAGGTTACCATGACGAAGAAAACAATTCCCACAACCGTCCCGGCAGAGCCCATGGCAGCAAACACCTTAGGCAGGGAGATAAACATCAGCGACGGACCAGCGGACATACCTTCCTTACCCATAAAAGTGTAGACAGCCGGAATAATCATGACACCGGCCAGAAACGCAGCCAGGGTGTCAAACAGTTCAATGTGATTGATAGACTGGCTCAGGTCCACATCTTTTTTTGCGTAGGAGCCGTAGGCAACCATAATGCCCATCGCAACCGAAATGGAATAAAACAGCTGTCCCATGGCATCCATCAGTACATTCAGAAATTTGCTGAAGGTAACACCGTCCAGATTGGGAACTGTGTATATCAGAAACCCTTCCCACCCCGTGCGCGTCACGCCGGACGCATCAGTATAGCTTAACGTGAGAGAGTACAGCGATACCCCGATGATCATAAGGAAAAAAATCGGCATCAATACTTTGGAATACTTTTCAATCCCCTGTTCCACGCCAAGATAAATAATAAATACAACCGCCGCCATAAAAATCGCAAACCAGAAAATCGGCTCCCAGGTACTGGTGATAAAGCCGGTAAAATATTTATCCCCCGCAGCTGCCAGACCGGCGCCGCTGACAAATGCCGCCAGATACTTTAACACCCAGCCGCCGATGACACAATAGTACGGCAAAATCAAAACCGGCACCATACAGGCCAGCACACCGATGACAAAGCCCCGCTTATCCATCAGGGTATACGCCGTTAACGGACCCTGCCGGGTTTTACGCCCGATGGCAATTTCCGAAGACAGCAGTGTATAACCAAACGTTGCAACCAGCAACAGGTAACAAACCAAAAACAAACCGCCGCCGTCGCGGGCCGCCAGAAACGGAAACCGCCAGATATTTCCCAGGCCAATGGCACTGGCCGCCGAAGCCAGAACAAAACCAAGCGTTCCCGTAAAATTATTTCTTTCCTTTTCCTGATTCAAATGAATGTCCCCCAAGTCTCTAAAATGAATTTTGTGCCAATGTTTTCACGAGTATGTCACAATAATAATGTTCATTATAATATGAAATTCGCTTTAAAGCAACTTATAATTAGATAGAAAACGCCATTTCAGCATGGTTGTGTATAGAAAAATCTCCGTTGCCGGCCAAACTAAAAAAACGCTTTCAGACGTTACCATAAACGCAAGCCTGAAAGCGTAACTATCATACGTGAAAACTGCGGGTCATTTCAAATACTTTTCATTGAACAGCTTTTCGTTCCCCTTAAAGGGAATGAAGGCCTCAACCGGTCCCATTACGGCTGGCCCCAGAGTATCCGGCGGGAAGATCATGGTAATTCCTTCAGTACCCCAGGTCCATTTCAGAGGCGGTTCTCCGGCATAATCCCTTTGGAACAGATTGTCCACAACGGCCTTGTAGTTATCGTAATAAAACAGCTGCCGCTCCTTTTTAACCTTTTCCAGGGCCGGCTTCACATACTTATCACGGAACTCGTTCCGTTTGCCGGGAGCCAGCGCGTCGTCCATCGTTATGAAATTGCCGGTCACCGGGTCAAAGTTGTAGGTAAAGATATCGGTGTTCGGATGAGCCCCGCCCCTGCTCTGATAATACTCTACGTAGAGGCTCAGAATGTTCCGGTCCAGATATCTCTGCCAGATTCTTTCTTCCAGCAGGAAATACATATAATCTTCCGGGCGGTGCATTTTCAGTTCCACCGCATCCTTGTAATCTTCCTTTGCTTCGTCTGTCATACGGTAACTCCACTCCTGGTTATGCACCTGCTCCAGCTTTTTTGCCAGGGCCGGAAATTCGTCCGCATTCTCCACGACCAGGCGGGTGTAATCGGTGACGATACAGACCTGTCCCTGCGGTGTCCGATACTCCTTTTTCTGCTGTTCCATTTTTATGGAAGGAAGTACTCCCGCCGCCGGCGGTTCCGCAAAACAGGGTAACGCAGCACTTAGCATCAGGAACGTAGTAATAAGAGTGACGATTATTTTTTTCAAGATACAGCACCTCCTAAGATAACATAATAACAGAATCGCTGTTCCAAAAATCCGGGTTCCTTATAGCGCTTCCGGTAATTCTCTCAAAAGCAATCACACAATAACCGCTGATAATTTATTATAGCTATTTTAACACAGATATCTTATAATATAAATATGATATATCCGCAAATTTCTTTGTCCTAAAAATTAAGGAGACGCTGCTCCATCCGGCTTCGCTTACTGAAAGCCCACAGTCCATGGAATCAGTCCTGCCTGCACAAGACAACGATCCCAGAGAAAGGAGAGAAACCGTCCTATGAAACGACTGCTGACCTTCTGCCTGGCAATCCTTTTCTGTCTGTCCTTTTCCGGATGTTATCTGGATGACTTCACTTCCTCCGAACAGGACAAACAGTACGACAGCGCCATAAAAATTTTTAAAGAATACCTTGCCAAAACGGATCCCAACGCAAAAATCAAAGAGGTTTCCAGCGTGAAGTACCTGGGCGAGAACCACCAGCTGCAACTAACGGAATTTGTAAGCGGCGAATACCAGTCCGGCAGCAAAAAGCTGAAGTTCGCCGTCAACACAAAAACCGGAGACATCTATACCTCCGAACGGGCTGATTTATACGCGGAAAAAACAACCGCTCTGGTCAACGACATGCTGGGGCTGCAATGGACCGCGGTAAAACCGGAGGTTCACATCTCGTCCCGGGTGGATATGCACGGCAAAAAGCCGCCAATCGGGGGCAGCAACGAAGACAGCGAACTCAGTGGCGTGCTTCCCGTTACAATCAAGGACATGGACGCCTTTGCCAAAGACTCTTTCAAAAACAAAAATTATTCTGTCTCCCTGCATTTTATCTACACCGGGGCTCCCTTGCGCCGGGCGGTGATGGAAATGACGGCGGAACAATTCGGTAGCCGCGTGCGCCTGGACCTGCAGCGTTTCCCGGACTCCCTGCAAAAAGACGTGAAAGCGGCCAGCCGCGCTGCCTGGGGCGAGAACCCACGGTGGCCGGTGAACGGGCACGACTCCCTGGCCGTTGAATCCCTGACAATCCACGGAAGCGACAAACTTGAACACAAACAGTGGCAGGACTACAAAGGCAAAGCGCCCTTTACCATCCACTACCCTGCCCGTACCCTTGTGCGGGAAAAACAGAAAGACAGTTCTTATAAAGAACAGGAAAGCCGTTTCGACATAGCCCGCGACATGCAGATTAAACAAAACGGAAAGGCGTTTGAATTTGTCACAACCAACAACCGCAAAGTTAAATTCTTTGTCTTTATGGACAGCCTGACCCCGGCCGATAACGTAACCGCCATCGCAGCACGCAACCGAAAATTCCACGACGCCGCCTACAACGAATACGGGTGGCATCCCGTACTGGGGCGCTGGTGTGTCGGACAAAAAATACATAAAACAAACAGCCCCAACCAGATATACGCTATGCAAGAAGACGACCTGATCATCATCGGCAATGAAGGCCTGAACAAACTGAAACCCAAACAGAAAGAACCGGAGAAAAAATAATAGCGCAACCCTTTTCGGAAATTATAGAAAGTTTTCAAAACATTTCACAAGCCGGATTCAAAAACATAAATTTGACAAATTATGGGTTTATAATAGTTGTAATTGGGAAATAGGAAAAGCAGCTGCGTCATGAAAGGCATGCCCTGATGACAGCGTAATCTGCTTCCGTTTTATCTGAAGTTTTATAAATCAGCCAGTTACTGCACGGGAGGAATTAATCATGAAAAAAATAGCCATCATGTGTGCTGTTCTTCTGTCCATCGCCTGTTTCATGACAGCGTTTGCTGCTTCTTCTTCGAAAACGCCCCCAGTCAAGGGAGGCATTCCTGAAGGTACCAGGATTTATGCCGCTGAAACCACGGAAATCGAAGTACCTGCCGAACAGAAGAAAAAGGCTGAAAAGGCCACTTCCATGGACCTGGTGCTGATTTTGGACAAATCCGGTTCCATGTACGGCCTGGAAAAAGACACCATCGGCGGCTTCAACTCCATGCTGGACAAACAACGGGAAAGCAATCTGCCGGTGAAGGTTACCGCAGTCATGTTTAACAACGCGGTTTCCACCATTTACGAACGCACCGACCTGAACAAGGTGAAAAACATCTCAGAAAAAGAATATACCCCCCAGGGCACCACAGCCCTGCTGGACGCCGTAGGCAACACACTGTCCCAGCTGAAGACCCTGCCCGACATCGATGCCAAAGGCAACAAAGTGCTGGTGGTCATCACCACGGACGGCAAGGAAAACGCCTCCAAAGAATGGACCTACGCCAAAGTAAAAGCGCTGATTTCCGAACTGCAGAAAAAGAATTTTGAATTTGTCTTCTTAGGCGCCAACATCGACGCAGCCGCAGCTGCGCAGAACATCGGCATTAAAAAAGAAAATGCCGTAAAATACAAAAATACCAAAACCGGCGTAAAGGCCAACTTCCGGGCCGTAAATGCCATGGTAGACGATTACGCAGCCGGCGAAATGAAAGCCGCAAGATGGAAGAAAGAAGTGGAAGAAGATAAATAAAATATTGAAAAACGTGCTATTTCCCGGGAAATAGTTAATCCGCCAAAGCGTCTTTACAAACTCTTTGGCGGATTTTTGTTTACAGAAAAACGATTCCTTTCCCACTCTTTAGTATCTTAATCCGGCTGACAGTTCAGTTTATTGATAATCAAACTTCCCGTCGTTCTTTTCTTCTAGTGCCTTAATCGCATGATAGGTGTATTCCGCAAAGGGAACCTCCAGCCCTTTTGCGGCCGCTTTTTCCATCAGCACCTTGCAGAACATGTCAATTTCCGTATGATGTTTGGCTTCCAGATCCTGCAATGTGGAGAAGCGCGCCCTTTCCAGCCAGCGGGGACGGGTATTTTCCAGCGGGCCGTAGGAAATGCCGTAGGCTGCCGCCACCTTGCGGGCCTCCGCTTCCAGCCGGTCCCGGATAAAGCCCACGTGTTCACTGTCAAAGTAGGAAGCGTATCCCGTGCCCAGCACCGCCTGGGGCAAATTATAGGCAATATTTAAGGTAAATTTCAGCCACTGTTCCGAAATAATGTCTTCACAGAAATGGTAACGAAGCGGCGTTTTGGCAAGCAGCTCACGGATGGCCAGCAGCCGTTCCGACTCTTCCCGGGAATCCTTTTCTCCCACAAACAGACCCGGCGTTTTCTCCGCATTAAACGTTACACTGTTACCCTTCCGTTCCGAGTTAATACGCATCAGGCTGTAGGCTATCCGTGCCGGATCAATTACCGTCCCGATAATCTCTTCACTGTCAATGCCGTTCAGCAGGCTGAGCACTGTGGTGTGGGGCGCCACCACCGTACGAATGTCTTCCAAGGCATCGTGCAATCCGTTATACTTTGTGGACACCAGCAACAGGTCTACGCCCTTTGCCTCCTCCGGTGTTTTTACTTTCGGTTTATAAATATTGTCATTGATGCAGAGCCCTTCCTTTTCCAGCCGTTCTTTCCGCTCCCCTTTGGCAATCAGGCAAAAATCGATATCCGGCGCAGCGGAAAAACCGTAGATAAAATAGGAACCAATCGCTCCCGCGCCAAGAATGGCAACCGTCTCAATCTTCATGCTCGTATTTCCCCTCCTGCAACTGATTTAAATTTAAGAAACACTGCTATCATTCGTCTGTACGCTGACCGGTGCTTTTTGCGACTGCCCTGAAAGCGCCTATACCAGCGTTTTTCATACTATGCACCTTGTTACCATTATGTTATAAATTATTATAACATACTATCACGGCAAAAAGGCAAATCGCATAACAGCAACAAAGATAATTGAAACAAATCTTTCCTTTACTTTTTCTTTTTGATACAATAAACGTGTAAGGTAAATGTAACTCCGCTATCATCAAATGATAAGCAGAATTTATTGTATTGGAAATGTGTTAATAAGAAAACGCAAACCGGGAGGTGTCATCATGCGATTCTGGAAATTCGGACTCTTTTTGCTGTTCTGCAGTCTGTTTGGCCTGCAGGGATGTACCGGGGCAGAAGATAAACCGGCGCAAAAACCGGAACAGAAACCGGATATATCCTTTACTCCCAGCGAGATACAGAAAAGCGAGATTTCATTTTTGCATAATAACTATTGCTATGAGTTTATCATGGAACGGGACGGGGATAAAATCCTCTGCACCATGCGCACCATAAAATCAAGATTTAATCCTCCACCCCCCTCTTCCGGTTTTACAGGAATGAAGCCGGGTACAGAGGCGCCGAAGAAAAATGAACGCATCTTTCCCCGGGGCTGCAGCTTTACTGTCAATGAAAAAGCACTGGCAGATCTTGACCAGCTGTTGCAGAAGGGCGGAATCAATATCGCTGCCGCCACAACTGACTCTGCTGAAGTGAAACAGCTCCGTCTGCTTTATGTGGAATACAAGAACGGGAAACATATCACACTGAACCGGGCCGGCAAAGACAGTCCCTTCCGTAAAGAGGTTCCCGATGAAAAGCTGGCAGCGTTTATGGAACAGCTGGCCAAAGACAACGGGCAAAAGCTCTATGACGGAACGGTAATGCTGGGGCAGCTTTTGCAGTGCCACTACAGCAGCGCCGGCAGTTCCAGCGGCGGACATCATTTTATTGACCTGAGTCGCAAGAGTAAAACAGAAACTCTGTTCGAGAGTCGGTTCAAAGCCTGGCACAACTCACCGGAAAAAACACAGAACCGTATCATACCCGCGCAGATGATGGATGATATGGAAGCTCTGGGCCGGGAATACAAAATCGATACCTGGGAACCTTTCCGTGAAACCGATTTAATCGCCCTGGACGCTGCATCCGTATCCATTTCCCTTTCCTACGGCAAGCCCTGGTCCTGGGTAAAATGGGACATGCGTATGGGACCTCATCATGAGTTTACCCGTCCCCAGTCGGAGTATTACCGCAAAATTTACAAACAGCTGCTGGATGAAGACAAAAAAGGGATAGATAAGTACTATTAATAAAAAAAGCAATGACGCTTTCAGACAGGTCATTGATAAGTCATTTTCAAAAGAAAAAAGGTATGATAAAAGCGGCTCCCAATTTCTCGGGAACCGCTTGTTTTCTTTGGAGCCACTTATAGGATTTGAACCTACGACCCTCTCATTACGAATGAGATGCTCTGCCAGCTGAGCTAAAGTGGCAACTATGATAGTACTATATTATTATCCACATTTTTAGGTCATTCGTCAAGTGGTTTTTTATTATCATAAACAATTTTCGTTGTACAGCATGGGAATGCTTTTGGCTTCTTTATCTTTGATTTACCTTTTCTTTCGTTTCACTTTTCCTTTATCCACGTTTCCAGCAACGGCGACGCAAAATTCCCCAATGCTTCATAGGTTTCCGCTTTGGGATGTACACCGTCCCAGATGAACCACTCCATCCGGTGTTTTTTCGTTAAAAACATAGGTTCAAAGTCAAGCAGATAACATTTGTTTTCAAATTCTTTTTTCATTGCCTCCCGCAGGCGTTCAATCAGATGATTCAGTTCCTCCGCGCCGCACAACCAGGGCAGCACCAGACAAAACGCTGCGTTTTGCTCGTCACAAAACTGTTGCGCCAGTTTAATCTGCTCAATGGAAAATGTCAGCGGACAGCCCTGAATGATATCGTTCATGCCGCCTTCAAAAAGAACGTGGGTTACCTCTTTTGGCAACGGGCGCCAGATCAGGCGGTCTTTTATATCGTCGCAGCATTCGCCGCAGATACCGTGGTTCAGCATGCGGATTCCCGTATTCTTTTTTACCTGCGCAATCCAGCTGTTCTCCGGTGAAAAGGGAAAGCCTTCAATTAATGAATCTCCGAAACAGGCAATCGTGTTCATACATTTTTCTCCAAAAGATTTTATTTACTCCATTGCGTTTGCAAAAATGCCTTTTGTTTGGATCACAAACCAAAAGTTTCACGTGAAACACAAAAACAAATTCTGTTTTTAAAAACTATTTTACAAATCCCCGGAATTCACTGGCTAAACAGATTTAATCAGCGTCTCCTTAAACATTTGCATTACGATTCATCAGTTGTTTCCCAAATACCATTTTACAAACTGATTGGCAATTCTCCCGTTCCGTCCGGAATGTTCCATTTCCCAGCGAACGCCCTCCAGCCGCAGCTCTTCTTTTGATAAATGTACGCCCGCTTTACGCAGTTCGTGGTCAATGATCTGCAGGTACTCTTCCTGGCTGGGGGTGGAATAATGCAGAATCAAACCGAAGCGGTCAGAAAGCGAAATGCTTTCGTTGGCGCTGTCCTGCCGGTACACTTCCGCTTCCAGCGCATCGTTCCGGTCGCTCCATGTTTCTTTCAGCAGATGCCGGCGGTTAGAGGTTGCATAAATCAGCACGTTGTCAGGCTGGGCCGTAACGCTTCCGTCAATAGCAGATTTCAAGTATTTATAACCGGACTCCCCTTCGTCAAAGGAAAGGTCATCAAAAAACAGAATGAATTTTTTACTGCGAATCTCATTCAGCTTTTCCAGCACCGGCGCCACCAGTTCCAACTGATCCCGGCCAATTTGGATAAGCCGGAGTCCGTCAGCGGCAAACATGGCCGCCAAAGCCTTCACTCCCGTAGACTTTCCGGTTCCCCGTGCGCCGGTAAGCAGCACATTGTTGGCAGGCCTGCCTTCCATAAAATTCTGTGTGTTTGTCAGCAGTTTGTATTTCTGATCTTCATAGCCTAACAGGTCATCCCAGTTAAAGACAGGAAAATCTGCAATGCCGATCAGGGTTCCGCCTGCCCCGATACGAAAAGCGGTGTACCGGGCCATCATGCCACTGCCCCATTTTTCGTAATGCCGCAGCAGATGCCTGGTTGCACTGGTAATGGTTTTCATTTCCACCAGTCTTTGCAGCAAGTTAGTTTCAAACAGATTCTGCTCTATTTTGGCAGGATGATAATTATTCAAAAAAGGATTATCCCTTCCGATAACTACTGTGGTCTTTACCTTCAAATACGGAAGCAGTAAAATCATGTCATCGCCCAGGGAATCCAACAGTCCCTTACCGTAACTGCCGACAGCCTCTATGGTCCTGGCAGCAACATTGCCGCCTTCTGCCAGCAAATGCACTATATATGCGGGTAACAAATTACCCGAAATACCCAGCTTTTCTGCCTGCTGTATCAGCAGAGCTGCCACTTCACTCTGAAGAAAGGACTCCATTCTGTTTTTCGCTGGCGATGATGGATATTTTTCTCGGAATTCAACCAGCTCAATGATCTTTTGTATTACAGGATCTTCCAGTAAATCCCTGCATACGACAAGATTCCGCAAATCAGTATTTTTCATATGACTAACCCCTCATTTTCAAACAGCAGAGCCTGCCGACCCGACAATCCTTCTGTCAGCAAATTCAGCAACTCCCGCTGTATTATCAACTTCAAATACGAAAGTACCGGCAGTCCATGGATTTCGTCAGCGGATCGCCGGTACTTTATTTTACTATACTTTGCTTTTCCAGGCAATGCCGGTTATCAGGTTAACAGGATATACACAGGATGTCCGTTTCATTGCCAGATTACGGAACAGTTGCTCAGTCTATCGTGTCCTGCAGGATCATCTGGTCCAGGTGCTTTCCTCCGGGCACCATGGGGAACACGTTCTCATCATTGGGGATCGCCACGTCAACCAGCACGGACTCCTTGCTCTCCAGCGCCGCTTTCACAACGCTGTCCAGCTTTTTGGGATCGCTGACCTTCATGCCTTCCACTCCCATGGCCTGGCCCATGGCTGGAAAATCTACCAGATCTTTTACGATGGACTGGCTTTCCCGCCCGCCAAAGAACAGACGCTGCCACTGGTTCACCATGCCCAGCACGTTGTTGTGCAGCACGAAGACCTTCACCGGAATTCCGTACCGGTGCAGCGTGGCAAATTCCTGGCAGCACATCATGATGCTGCCGTCGCCGGTAAACAGAATCACCTGCTTATCCGGACAGCCCAGCTTTGCGCCCATGGATGCGGGCAGACCGAAGCCCATGGTCCCCAGGCCGCCGCTGGACAGGAAATGACGGGGCTGGTCCACATTATAGAACTGGGCCGTCCACATCTGATGCTGTCCTACATCGGTCACCACAACCGCGTCTTTGTCCGCATGCTTCATGATCGTCTTATATAACAGTTCCGGCGTAATCTTACCCTTGAGCTTGCGGGAGACGAACGGATGCTCCGCTTTGATTTTCATCATGGCTTCCCGCCAGGGAGCAAACTGTTTTTTCAGGCTCGCGCTGCTTTTCTTTATTTTTTTCACAAACAGCGGCATGGACCAGCGCAGATCGCCGATTACCGGAATGTCCGCATGAACGATCTTGTCGATTTCGACACTGTCCACCTCGAACTGGATAACCGTAACGTTTTTGGCAAATTTGGCCACGTCACCGGTGACACGGTCGCTGAACCGTGCGCCCACAGCCAGGATCAGATCGCACTGGGTTATGCACATATTGGAAGCAAACGAACCGTGCATGCCTACCATGCCAAGGTGCGCGTCATAAAAATCCGATACCGCGCCTTTGCCCATGAGTGTCGTTACAACCGGCACGCCGGTAGCTGCCACAATCTGACGGACAAGCTCCGCCGTATTGGAAGAAATGACGCCGCCGCCGGTCATCAGTACCGGCTTCTTTGCTTCTTTAAACGCGGCAACTGCCTTGTCGATGTCCGCTTCATTCCCGGTAAAATCTGCTTTGTAACCCCGCAGATGAACTTCTGCCGGATACTCAAAATCAATTTCCGCACGGAACACGTCCGTCGCAATATCAATAAGCACCGGACCCGGCCGCCCAGTCGTAGCAATCAGGAACGCTTCTTTAATGACGCGGGGCAGATCCTGAATCTTTTTTACCAGATAGTTATGCTTGGTAATCGGGGTTGTAATACCGGTGATATCCGCTTCCTGGAATGAATCCCTGCCAATGGCCCGGGTTGCCACCTGTGCACTGAAAACAACCAGCGGAATCGAATCCATATAGGCCGTCGCGATACCTGTAACCATGTTGCATACACCGGGCCCGGACGTTGCGAAGCAGACGCCGGGACGCCCTGTGGCACGCGCATATCCGTCTGCCGCGTGTACAGCGCCCTGCTCATGTCCGGGCAGGATATGCCGGGGATACTTCGCCTTATACATTTCATCATACAAAGGCAGGATCACGCCGCCGGGATAGCCGAATACCACATCTACTTTTTCTTTTTTTAAGCTTTCAATTACAACTTGCGCGCCATTCAGTTTCATCGGGCTGTACCTTCTCATTCTTTCAGAGTTATGCTGCCGGAGATACTACTCCGGCAGCCGTTTCTATTGGGTAATGCAGACTGTTGATTTCATTGAGGCTAAAACGTTCCCTCCGTTTTTCACCTCAATGATACACTGACCTTAAGTCTTTATTTTTTTACAGGAGCCTTTTTAGCAGGAGCTTTTTTGACAGCCGCTTTCTTTACCGGTGCTTTCTTTGCCGGAGCTTTTTTAGCAGGAGCCGGAGCTGCTGCTTTGGGAGCCTGCAGCCAGCTCATCATGCTGCGCAGTTTTTTACCAACTTCTTCCAGCTGGGTTTCCGCATGGATACGGCGTTCTGCCAGGAAATGAGCACGGCCTGCGGAGCGGTTTTCCAGCAGCCAGTCTTTGGCAAAGGTGCCGTCCTGGATTTCTTTCAGCGCTTTCTTCATAGCAGCGCGGGTGTCATCGGTAACGATCTTTTTGCCGGTATGATAATCACCGTATTCCGCCGTGTCGCTGATGGAATGACGCATTTTGGCCATGCCGCCTTCATACATCAGGTCAACGATCAGTTTCATTTCATGGAAGCATTCAAAGTACGCGATTTCAGGCTGATAGCCTGCTTCAACCAGCGTGTTGAAACCGGATTCCATCAGAGCGGTTACGCCGCCGCACAGCACGCACTGTTCGCCGAACAGGTCGGTTTCGGTTTCTTCCTTGAAGGTGGTCTCGATAACGCCGGCACGGGTGCCGCCGATGCCGCGGGCATACGCCAGGGCCAAATCAAAGCATTTGCCGCTTGCATCCTGATACACCGCAAATACATCGGGAACGCCGGAGCCTTCCGTAAATACGCGGCGAACCAGATGGCCGGGGCCTTTCGGGGCAACCATAAATACATCTACGTCAGCAGCGGGAATAATCTGCTGGAAATGAATATTGAAACCATGGGCAAAAGCAAGCGCGCTGCCGGGTTTCAGGTTCGGCGCGATTTCGTTCTTATAAACGTCAGCCTGCTTTTCATCTGGAATCAGGATCATGGTAATGTCAGCCCATTTCACTGCATCGCCTACAGTCATAACCTTTAAGCCTGCAGCTTCTGCCTTGGCAACGGACTTGGAGCCTTTGTACAGGCCAACTACTACTTCCAGCCCGCTGTCCTTCAGGTTCAGCGCATGAGCATGTCCCTGGCTGCCATACCCTACGATAGCAACCTTTTTACCTTTGATAACGTCCCAGTTAACATCCTGATCGTAATACACTTTTGCCATGATAAATCTCTCCTTTTTTAATTAAAAATATGATAATGATACACCGAAAACAACGTTACGGAATTGCTGATTAAACCCGTTTGCGCGATGACCGGAGCTTTTGGCGAACGGCAGACATGCAGGCGGTTTAATTCGCACTCCTTTATATTTTATATCCCGGACAGCAGTCCGGAATCAAAATATCCGCAAGGATCAGCCTCACATCTTTTTTACTGCGTTAGAACCACGGGACAGGGAAATCTGTCCGGTCCGTGCCATTTCAATAATTTCATATTCCTTCAGCATCTGCAGCAGGGCTTCGATATGGTCTTCCCTGCCGGTGACCCGCATGACCACAGCTCCCGGATTGACGTCCACAATCTTGGCGTGGAACAGGTCCGCCAGGTTGGCAATATCCGATAATTCCTGCGTGGAGCTTACTCTGACTTTAATCATTGCCAGTTCGTAGCTGATGAACGGCGCTTCGTCCAGATTTACAACCTTGATTACATCAATCAGCCGGGCCAGCTGCAGAATTGCCTGGTTCAGGGCCCGCTGGTCTTCCACGGATACGACGATGTTGATACGCGTCACATCCGGTTCTTCCGTATAGCCGGCGTTAATATACTCAATGTTGATGGCTCTCCGGCTGATGAGGCCGGCTACGTGCGTCAGCACGCCCGGTTTATTATCGCACAGAATAGCCAAATGCTGCTTCATCATGTTGATCTCCCCCTGTATCCCTCAAGATTTCCTACAGCTTTTATTACGTAAACGGCAGCAGCCGCTGCGTTACTCAGCATGAAATAACTTCCACTATATAAAAAAACCGTCCCACAGAAGCTGAGGGACGGAAATACTCCGCGGTACCACCCTGATTCCCGTAAATATACGGACACTTTACCACGTACCAACATACGCGTTTCCTGTAACGTGGAAATGACGCAGGCGCTTAATGCTGATTCAGCGCCAGTCTTCAGGGAGGATTTTCCTCTGTCCGCCGTCACCGGTTTTCACCATCCACCGGCTCTCTGGGACCTGCCGCAACAGACTACTCTTTCCCTTCATCAGATGTAACAATTTTAAAATTACGTTAAAATTATTATATGGAAAGATAATTTTTTTGTCAAACAAAATCATTATAAAATAGTATTTTTTTGCGAAAGATTTTATGATTTTTGAAAAATGTTACAACTGATACAAAAACGGGCCCCCGAAAATTCAGGAACCCGCGTTTCACTTGAGGAACGCTGATTAATCAGCTTCTCCTTTATTTTTTCTTTTTCTTCTTTGCTTTTTTCAGTGCGCCGGCTACCGTCTGTTTTTCTTTTTCCTGACCGATATCGCTGAGAATATGATTGTGCTCATCCACCATGACGACCTTCGGCTTGTTCGCTTTCGCTTCCTTTTCGTCCATCAACGCATAGGCAATGATGATGACCGTATCGCCCACCTGAGCCTTACGGGCAGCTGCCCCGTTCAGGCAGATGACGCCGCTGCCGCGCTTGCCGGCAATGGTATACGTCTCCAACCGTTCCCCATTGTTGTTATTTACAATCTGCACCTTCTCGCCCGGCAGAATTCCGGCAGCCTCCAGCAAATCTTCATCAATCGTTATGCTTCCCATATAATCCAGACGGGCCTGGGTAACAACCGCGCGATGAATTTTACCGTGAAACATAGTATATAACATGTATTTGTCCTCCTGTTAACACAACACTGTGTGCCTTTGCAGTTTTATCTGCAAACCTGCGACCTTCTCATTACGAATGAGAGGATCTTTCATTTCCCGGGAAATAGTTCTTATTTATTTACAGCCAATACCACGTTATCGATGAGCCGGGTGGTTCCGAATTTAACGGCAACCGCCAGCAGATGGTCTGTTGTGATTTCCGCTTCTGCTTCCGTCAGCTCCGGAAGCTGGTACATTTCCACATAATCAATATTGCTCATGGGCTCGGTCCGGATCATGTCTGCAGTCAGGGCCACCAGTTTCGCGCTGTTCCGTTCTCCGGCGGCAAACGCGGCTTCCGCTTTTTTCAGCGCCCGGTTCAAAATAACGGCTGCTTTCCGTTCTTCCGGGTTCAGGTACACGTTCCGGCTGCTCTTCGCCAGTCCGTCCTCTTCCCGGACAATCGGCATCACCCGGATCTCCAGCGGGAAGAACAGGTCTTTCACCATACGTTTCAGCACCTGCGCCTGCTGGGCATCCTTCTGCCCGAAGTAGGCCTTATCCGGCTGGGCCAGATTGAACAGCTTGCTTACGACAGTTGCCACGCCCCGGAAATGGATGGGACGGGTACGGCCGCACAGCACTTTGGTAATGTCTCCGGTCACTTCCACCCAGGTCATGTCTTTGCTGGGATACATTTCCTTCGGAGACGGTGCAAACAGTACGTCTGCGCCCATGGCTTCTGCCAGCTCGCAGTCGTGATCCAGCGTACGGGGATAGGCATCCAGGTCTTCCGTGGGGCCGAACTGCGTGGGATTTACAAAGTCACTGACGATGGTAAAATCATTTTCAGCATGGGCCGCCCTGATCAGAGAAGCGTGGCCTTCATGCAACGCACCCATGGTGGGAACCAGGCCGATGGTCCTGCCGCTCTTTTTTACTTCTTTCACAATTGCCTGCAATTCTGCAACAGTTTTTACTAACTTCATAGTATGCACCTCCTGTGTCAGTCGCTGTGGCCCATTAAGTAAACGCTGATTAAATGAGTTTCCTTAACAAAAAACGCGCACCCGAAAACGGATGCGCGGCAAAAGCTGCTATGGCGTCACGTCCCGGTCATTACTGATCCAAGCGATATCTGACTGTATTGTTATACGGTATCTCAGGTTTTCCGGTAAAACTCTCGCGATGTCTTCCGGCTCCCTTTAGACCAAAAGTACTATAGCACACATCAATCAAGAATGCAATAACATTTTTGTGTTCTTTTTTTGAAAAAAATGTAAACTGCTTTTTTGGTTTTACCGGTTCAGCCGTTCAAACAGGCTGATAAAATACCGGTACGCAAAAAAGAGGAAGATGGACCCTGCCACCCATGCTACCGGGCTGGCGTAGCACACGCCCCGGTACCCCCAGTCCGTGGCCAGGAACTTGGCCACGCCGGTCCGCATGCTCAGTTCGATAAGGGATGAAACCAGGGGCACCATGCCCACGCCCATGCCCTGCACCGCGCTGCGGTAGATAAACATTTGGCTCAGGAAAAAGTAAAACGGCACAGAACAGTTCAGATACAGTAACGCGTCCTCAATGACTTTCGGATTTCCTTCTTCGATAAAGACGCCGATGATATTTTCGCTGAAAAAGAAAATCAGGATGCCGGAACAAACGGCAAACGCCATGGCAATCATCGAGCATTTTTTCACTGCGTCCCGGATGCGCTGGAACTGGCGGGCTCCGTAATTTTGAGCGCTGAAGGCCGCCATGGCGATACCAAAGGAAGCCATTGGCTGCAGAGCCAGCTGCTCCACCCGAATGGCCGCCGTAAATCCTGCAATGGTATTGGGTCCAAAGGAATTGGTGATGGACTGGATCAGCAAAATGCCTACGCCCAGAATGGAAAACTGTCCGGCCATGGGCAGGCCCATCTTCAAATGCTGAATTGCAAATGCGTTATCCCATTTCCAGTCGCTTCTCTGCAAACGCAAAATGGGAAAATGCTTCCACATATAAATGACGCACAGAAAAGCGGATATGCCCTGGGCCATGACCAGCGCATAAGCGGAACCCGGCACGCCCATGCCAAACTTTAAAATGAACAGCAGCGCAAGCCCCACGTTGATAATGGTGGCAAAAATCAAAAAGGCCACCGGCGTCTTGCTGTCTCCCAGGGCCCGCAGCACAGCCGAAAAGAAGTTGTAGGCCATCATGGCCCAAAGTCCTTCCGCCACGATCAGGATATAACTGCGGGTGTCTTCATACAAAACCTCCGGCACATTCATCATCTGCAGCAGCGGATCGATCACAATGAACATGCCAACAGCCAGAATGATCACCGAAATAACGCTGAGCATCATGCTCATAGCCACACTGCGGCGCATGTTATTGAAATCATTGGCGCCAAAGAACTGTCCCGTTATGACCGTCAGACCGTTGGACATACCCATGGTCATCATGACCAGCAGCATAAAAATCGGAGCCGCCGCGCCGACAGAGGCCAGCGCGTTGACACCGATGGTACGGCCCACGATTATAATATCTGATATGCTGTACATCTGCTGAAATATGTTGCCGATGATCAGCGGCACCATAAAGGTCAGCAACAGTTTCAGGGAGTTTCCCGAGGTCATACTCTTTTGCATAAAACTACCTGTCTAACATCATTTTTCTTTCTTTGAAATACACCGGCTGCAGCTCCGCTTCTTTTGCTATAGCTGCCGCTACACCCAGACGCCGGCCAATATGCTCCGTGTAATGGGCGTCGCTGCCCAGCGTGCAGTATTTGCCGCCCAGTTCTTTATACCGTTTGTATAAAGGCAGCAACGCGTTAACCGCCGCCTCGGCATCCAGCCGCCGTGTGTTGATTTCAATGGGTTTATTCTTTTCAATCAAAACCGTAAACAGCCTGTCCCACTCCTGCTGGTTTTCTTCCATATGGAATTCCTTATCCGCATAGGGCCAGTACCGGCAGATGTAATCAATATGCCCGAAAGCATCAAAGTTGTTATGACTTTCCGCGGAACGAATGCTGTCCCGGAGGAAGTCGTGCATGGTTTCCTCTTTGGACAGGCCTTTATACGTTGTCACCTCGTACAAGTCCAGCCGATTCATCATGTGGATGGAACCGATCACAAAGTCAAAGGGATAACCTTCCGGCACTTTGTCTTCCTTTTCTGCTAAATGGGGCTGCATCCCCACTTCGATGCCCAGCAGCACGTTGTCGCTGCGCAGGGGCAGGTTCTTTTTAAAATACGCGTCCCGGTCGAACAGGAACTGCTCCGGATTGGTGGGATATTCATAATCCCAGTGCTCCGTCAGGATGATTCCGATGCCCAGCTTATTTTCGAATCGCAGGAAAACTCACAGTGATTGTGTGTATCAAACATGGTCTTCTTCCTTGTAAAGTTACTCAATTATAAAGCAAGTCCTGTTATGGAAAATCAATATTGCCAAAGGATTGTTTCTTTAAACGCAAGACTCCGATTCGTTTCTTTGCTTTCTTCACCTTACACATTAAACCGGAATTCCACAACGTCCCCGTCCTGCATGACGTAGTCCTTGCCTTCCAGACGGACCAGCCCTTTTTCCCGGGCCGCCACCTTGCTGCCGCATTTTACCAGGTCGTCGTAGGAAACGATTTCCGCTTTGATAAAGCCTTTTTCAAAATCCGTATGGATCTTGCCGGCGGCCTGGGGCGCTTTCGTGCCGATGTTGATGGTCCAGGCCCGGCTTTCGATTTCGCCGGCAGTCAGATAGGTCTGCAGGCCCAGCAGCTTGAAGCCCGCCTTAATCAGACGGTTCAGGCCCGCTTCCGTAAGCCCTTCCATTTCCAGATATTCTTTTGCTTCTTCTTCCGGCAGTTCCGCGATCTCCGCTTCCACTTTGGCAGAGATCACCACCACCTCCGCATGCTCCTGGGCAGCGAACTCCTGCACCGCTTTCACATGGGGATTACCGCTGGCATCCGCCGCTTCTTCTTCCGCCACGTTGCAGACATAAATGATGGGCTTCCTTGTCAGCAGATGCAGGTCGTAAAGAGCTGCTTCTTCCTCCTCGGTAAACTCCATCCGGCGGGCCGGCACAATATCCTCCAGCCCTTTGGCGACGCGTTCCAGCAGCGCCTGTTCCGCCGCCGCCTTTTTATCATGGGCTTTCAGCAGCTTTTCCACTTTTTTCATGCGGTTGTTGATGGTATCAATATCCGCCAGGCATAATTCCGTATCAATAATCTGGATGTCCCGCACCGGGTCCACGCTAGCAGCGCACCACTTCAGCAATGGCGTCGGTGTTGCGGATATGGCTGAGGAACTGGTTGCCCAGCCCTTCGCCCTTGGACGCGCCCTTTACCAGCCCGGCGATATCCACAAAATGCATGATAGCCGGCGTGATTTTCCGGGAATTGAACATTTTGGCCAGTACGTCCAGCCGTTCATCCGGCACCGCCACAACCCCTTCATTGGGCTCAATGGTGCAGAAGGGATAATTGGCCGCCTCCGCCCCGGCTTTGGTGATGGCGTTAAATAGCGTGCTTTTGCCTACGTTGGGAAGCCCAACAATACCTACATCCAGATTCGTGCTCACAGTTTTCTCTCCTTTATTCATGCTGCGTGATTAAGCTGCAGATTTTTCTACTATTGAATGACATATTATTATAACATAAGAAAAGTAAGTTAGCAAAAAATAAGTGACGGGCAAGACTCCGCAAAACCACTCAGGTTTGCTATTTCACAGATGCATTCACTTTTGCTTTTTCCATAAACGCGTACAGCAATTCCCGCAACAAGAATGAATTATACTCTTGTCAGAATCGAAATGCAAGAATAAAAACCGTCCGTGATGGCGAATTCAGAAACAGGAAAAAACTATTTGCCTTATTATAAAAGTTGAGTATAATAATTAGTACATAATTGCAATAAGAGGTAAATTATGCCAACTGAAATGTTACAGGCCCTCCTGATTCCTTTTCTGGGAACTGCGCTGGGAGCCGGCTGTGTATTTTTTATTCGGGGTAACCTGCACTGGAAGGTAGAGCGCGCCTTCACAGGATTTGCTGCCGGGGTCATGGTAGCTGCTTCCATCTGGAGCCTGATCATCCCGGCTATGGAGCAGTCAAAAGCCATGGAAAATCTGGCGTTTCTGCCGGCGTTGGTCGGATTCTGGTTCGGCGTACTGTTTATCCTGCTGCTGGATCACATCATCCCCCATCTGCACAGGGAAAGCAAAGAATCCGAAGGCATGTCCAGCTCCCTGTCGCGCACGGTAAAACTGGTACTGGCGGTAACACTGCACAATATTCCTGAAGGAATGGCGGTAGGCGTGGTCTACGCAGGTCTCTTATCCCAGATGGTCAGCGGCATTACCCAGACCGGCGCACTGGCGCTGGCGTTAGGCATAGCCATCCAAAATTTTCCGGAAGGCGCTATTATTTCCCTGCCGTTGCGGGCTGAAGGGGTAAGCAACGGAAAAGCATTCCTGTATGGAAGTCTGTCCGGTATCGTGGAACCCATCGGTACCTTCCTGACGATTATGGCAGTGAGCTATGTGGTTCCGTTCCTTCCGTACTTTCAGGGATTTGCCGCCGGAACCATGCTGTATGTAGTAGTCGAAGAACTGATTCCGGAAATGAGCCAGGGGCAACACTCGGATATCGGGGCCATTGCATTCGCCATGGGATTTTCTTTGATGATGGTACTTGACGTAGCGTTAGGATAACATTACCTGTTCCGTTACCAGTAATAAAATGGGGACATCGTAAAACATGTCCCCGGGACAAATCGGGGACAATCCGGGGACATGATGGGGACATGATGGGGACATGATGGGGACACCATGTAACGCAGCGTTACATGGTGCGTTACATAGCAGCGTTACATAACGTTACACAGCGTTACATAATGCGTGACATAGCGTGACAGCCCTGTGACAACTTGTGACACTTTGCGTGACACAGGATGTGACAGGGCTGTATTTTTTATGCAAAAAAACAATTAAGTTAAAGAAAAATGCGCCAAAACACCGGCGCATCATTAGAGAATTTGGATATTCAAGAAGTGTTTCGGTCGTTTTTCCGACCGGGATTTTTACAAAAATCCCCTTATTATGCGGTTTTCCGGCGCAAGGCTTTATAGTTACTAAAATATGAAAGATAACTTGTGAAAGCCGAACTTGCTTTTTATTTCACCTCGTGGTCTCTTCGTTTTCTGACCGTCGGATGCGACTCATTAATTTTCCGATAGCAGGGACAGTCCCTGTCATGGTCGTTGATAATCCCGCAGGCCTGTAGGTGGGAATAGATTGTAACTGCGCCTACAAATTTGAAGCCGCGTTTCTTCAGATCTTTACTGATTCTGTCGGAGAGCCCGTTGCTGACCGGAATCGTTCCAGCATCATGCCCCTGATACAGGATTGTCTTCCCACCGGAATACGCCCAAATATATCCGCAAAAGCTCCCGTATTCCTCACGCACCTTCTGATAGCACCGGGCATTGTTGATTACGGCCTCAACTTTGCGCCGGGACCGGATCATGCCTTCTGTGTTCAGGATGCGCTCCACATCTGCATCATCATAGGCGGCAATCCTGTCATAATCAAAATTGTCAAAGCATCGCCGGAAGATTTCACGCTTCTTCAGCATCAAGTCCCAGCTCAGACCACATTGCAGGCATTCCAGCGACAGGTGTTCAAACATATGCCGGTCGTCGTGTACCGGGATGCCCCATTCGGTATCGTGGTATATTCTGTTGGCTTCATTTATGTCTGCCCAAGTACAATAGCCCATTTCCAACCTCGTATTTCAAACAAGCCATAAGCCAGGATATCTTCACACCAGATTCAACCGTTCTTTCAATGCATCCTGCAGTACTTTGGACAGGCTGATGTTTTTCATTTCCGCTTCCTTTGCCAGCCAGGCAGGGATGGACAGCATTTTCTTAACTGCCCTTGTGTCGCGGCGATACTTGTCAATATCGGTAGAGATATAAGTCAGCTGTCCTTCGTCTGCCGTTAAGTCGGCAATATTGGATGGAGCAGGAATCTCTTGCTTGTTTTCAATAAGGCTTACCAGATACAGGCCCAAAGCCTCCTGCGCCAGTTCCATTGTTTCCTCCAATGATTCACCATAGGTCTGACAGCCTTCCAAATCCGGAAACTCAATCCAGTATCCACCTTCTTCATGTAATATAGCAGGATAAACTTTTAACATGGCTTTCTGTCCTTTCATTAATTGTTAATTACTGTAGCCCCGTTCTCTTTTTGATTGCGTTCAGCAGCCCCGGTGGCAGGTCAGAGTTGTGACAAGGAATAACTTCTGTCTGGTTGCCTTTCTTCATAATATGATGACTTCCTTTAATCCGGTCTATTTTCCAACCCATTTTCAAAAGCTGCTTCACAACGTCTATTCCTTTCATGTATTACTCCTTATCACATTTTATTATATAATTTATATAAAATCAAGATAAAATATATAAATTATATAAAATTGTTACCCAAATTCAACACTATCTTCATCCGGTTTCAAACTAATGTTCGTGATTATTGTAGCACAGTTTATGAAAAATGAAAAGCAAACAGCTAAATAACTTCTCCCTTCCGCAAGGTTGGTCGTAGAAACGACCAACCTTAAACCTCAAACCCGCATGGATACTGGGCTGAAGCAGCATCACCTCTTAATATATAAAGGTAGGATCTTATTGGAAGCTAAGGCTGTAGAAATGACTGGAAGGCAGTGCATTTCAACTGAAAAAGAGGCATGACTCAGAGTTTCCCCGCCAATTTCACTGAATAAAGTACGTAACGGTTGCGGCGGGAAAGGCTGAAGCAAAACGTAGTGAGCGTTTGCGTCATTCCATGAGACGAAATGAGCCGGCCGTGGCGAGACTGTCTGAGGGCGAAGCCCGAGTTTCGAAGCCACAGGCGAATGAGTCCATGGAATAGCAAACGGGAACGTTTTTGCGCAGCCTTTCCCGCCGCAGCGTTTACATTGGAAATAATCAAAGAGTCATTACACACAAAAAGCAGGCGCCCCCATTGGAACGCCTGCCTTATTATTCAGTATTCACTTTTCCTCTTTCGGCAGCACTTCCCGCACCGCCTTCACAAACTTGGTGCGCGGTATCATCACGTGATGCCCGCAGCCGCAGCAACGCAGACCGAAATCCATACCCGTGCGGGTAATTTCCCAGTTGGAAGAACCGCAGGGGTGCGGCTTCTTCATCCGCACGATATCGCCCACGTTAAATTCAGCTTTTGCATCCATTTTTATTTTGCCCTGCCGGTAGTAATATTAGTCACGTTAAAGCCGGCTTCCCGGATTTCTTCGATGATGCCCATGCCAACCTGGGAAAGATCTGCCGTAATGGTCATTTCTTTTTCTCCCGGCCGTTTGGTTTCACTGGTTACACAAGACAAAATATTGATGCCCTGGTCGGCAAACATTTTTGCTACTTCAGCCAGCACACCCGGTTTATCGGAAGCGTCGATGGTAATACGGGTTGCATACTGGCCTAATCCGAAAATATCCACCAGCGCACGGAACACATCGGTATCCGTTACGATGCCGCACAGATTATTTTCTTCATCCAGAACCGGTACGGAGTTGATCTGGTCCTGATACATCAGAGACGCCACATCAGCCAGGTCTGCCGTCTGGTAAACCGTTTTCACGTTATGGGTCATAACATCTTTTACTTTAATACGGCTTAACAGGTAGGAAGCCTCGTAACGGGAAAGGGTACTTGCTTCCGAAGGGGAAGCCATCCGCACATCTTTATCCGTAATGATCCCTACGACCATTCCGGCATCATTCACTACCGGAACACGGCGGATATTGTCGTCGCTCATCAGTCCCTGCAGCTCCAGCAGCGTCTGATTCTGATTAATGGTAACTACGTTAACCGTCATAATATCTTTAACAAGCATGAATAAAACCTCCTGTATTCTCTTATTCTCTTGCTTCATTAATTATATCACAGATTAACAACTGCGTCTTAAAAGTTCAGTATTCCCCGTCCGGCTACGCGTTTTCGGAATCAGCCGCCCAGGTACGCTTTCTGTACCGCTTCACTGTTCAGCAGCTCTTTGCCGGTTCCTTCCAGCGTAATGTTTCCGGTTTCCAGCACGTAGGCCTTATCCGCAATGGACAGCGCCATTCTTGCGTTCTGTTCTACCAGCAGCACCGTGGTCCCGCTGTCGTTGATCTCTTTGATGATGTTAAAAATTTCCTGTACCAGAAGGGGCGCCAGACCCATGGACGGTTCATCCAGCAGCATCAGCCGGGGACGGCTCATCAGCGCCCGGCCCATGGCCAGCATCTGCTGTTCGCCGCCGGACAGGGTGCCCGCGATCTGGTCTTTCCGCTCTAACAGGCGGGGGAATTTGGTAAAGACATCTGTCAGGTCTTTATTGATTTCTTCTTTATCTCTGCGAAGATACGCGCCAAGCTCCAGATTCTCCAATACCGTCATATTGGCAAACACATGCCGTCCTTCCGGAACCTGGCTCAGCCCCATACCCACAATTTTATGGGCAGGTTTTCCGGTAATGTCCTGTCCTTCAAAGGTGATTTTCCCGGTTTTCGGTTTCAATAACCCGGAAATCGTATGCAGCGTAGTGGACTTCCCGGCGCCGTTGGAACCGATCAGGGTGGTGATGCCGCCTTTGGCTACAGACAGGCTGATACCCTTGATTGCATGGATCGCGCCATAATATACGTTGATGTCCTCAACTGTCAGCATGTCCATCCTGTTACACCTCCCCGCCCAGATACGCTTTGATAACCCGTTTGTTCTTCTTGATTTCATCCGGTGTGCCGGTAGCGATACACATACCGTATTCCAGCACGTACAGCCGCTCACAGACACCCATGACCAGGCTCATGTCATGTTCGATAAGCAAAATGGAAATTTTAAAATTATCCCGCAGCCACCGGATCATTTCCATCAGCTCTTTGGTTTCCTGGGGATTCATGCCGGCAGCCGGTTCGTCCAGCAGCAGGAGCTGGGGTTTCGTTGCCAGGGCCCGGGCAATCTCCAGACGCCGCTGGGCGCCGTAAGGCAGGTTCTTCGCCATATCATAGGCGTGCTTGTCCAGATGGAACAGCTTTAACAGTTCCATGCCTTTTTCCGTTACGTTGTTCTCTTCGTCAAAATACCGCTTTACCCGCAAAATAGCGTGGGGCAGACTGTAATTGATGTGCATGTTATAGGCAATCTTTACGTTGTCCAGTACCGACAGCTCGGAGAACAGACGGATGTTCTGGAAGGTTCGGGCCATGCCCATCTGGGTCACCTGATAGGATTTTTTCCCGTTGATGAGCTTGCCGTCAAAATAAATCTGCCCTTCCGTCGGCAAATACACGCCGGTAATCATATTGAAGGCGGTGGTCTTGCCGGCGCCGTTAGGTCCGATGAGACCTACCAGCTCCCCTTCGTCAATATGCATCGTTAAATTGGAAACGGCCCGCAGACCACCGAACACGATGGAAACATCCTGCAGGTCCAGTAAACGCTTTTTATCACTCATGGCTCTTACCTCCCTTCAGGCTGTTGAAAACCTTTTCGGAAAGTTCCTTATTACCGAACAGTCCCTGGGGACGGTACAGCATCAGGATAATCATGGCCAGTGAGTAGATAATCATACGCCATTCCGGGAAATCTGCCAGCGCCGCCGAAATAAAGGTCAGCAGGATGGCGCCGGTGATGGAGCCGGTAAGAGAACCCAGGCCGCCCAGCACTACCATGGTCAGGATATCGAAGGAGCGCATGAAGGTGAAGGACGCCGGATGGGCGATGAAGAAGTAATGGGAGAACAGTACCCCGGCAGTCCCTGCAAAGGAAGCGCCCAGAGTAAAGGCCATGACTTTGTATTTGGTGGTGTCGATGCCCATGGTGTCCGCCGCGATTTCGTTTTCGCGGATGGCCAGGCAGGCCCGGCCGTGGGCAGAGTTCTTAAAGTTTTTGATAAAGAACAGTACGGCGATCATCAGCCAGAAAGTGATGGTGAAGTTGGTCATACGGGGAATGCCCATCAGACCGGAAGCACCGCCGATATATTCAATATTGAGGATACAGATACGGATGATTTCGCCTAAACCCAGGGTCGCGATGGCCAGATAGTCGCCGTCCAGCCGCAGGGTAGGCAGACCGATGAGGAAACCCAGAAAGCCGGCGGCTACAGTTCCGGCTACAATGGCCAACGGGAACGAAAAGCCCAGCTTCACCGTCATAACAGCGCCCACGTAGGCGCCTACCGCCAGAAACCCGGCGTGACCGATGGAGAACTGACCGGTAAAGCCGTTGATCATGTTCAGGCTGGATGCCAGAATCACGTTCATGCAGATCAGTATCAAGTTCAGTTCCCAGAACGGCCCGATGACCTCTGCAGTCATAAGACCCTGCAGGATTGCAAATAATACGGCAGAGGCGGCCAATGCTTTTAAGTCAAACTTACGTACTTTATTCATTGTCATCACCTCTTAAACCTTTTCACGGATATTCTTGCCCATCAGGCCCTGAGGCTTGAAGAGCAGGATAATGATCAGAATCGCAAACGCGGCGGCATCGCGGAAGGTGGAAGAAATGAAACCGCTGACCAACGCTTCCACCACGCCTAAAATGATTCCGCCCAGCATCGCCCCCGGAATGATGCCGATGCCTCCCAATACCGCGGCAACGAAGGCTTTGATACCGGGAACCATGCCCATCAGGGGATCGATGGAGTTGTAATATATGCCTACCAGGACCCCGCCGGCCGCTGCCAGGGCAGAACCCAATGCGAAGGTCATGGAAATTGTCGAGTCAATATCAATACCCATCAGCCGGGCCGCATCCGCGTCAAAGGACACCGCGCGCATGGCCTTGCCAGCTCTGGTCTGGTTTACAATATAGGTAAGGGCAACCATCAATACCAGGGCGCTGATCAGGATTACAATCTGCTGACTGTTCACTACCCAGGCGCCTACATGATACACCGTGGCCGTAAATACGGCAGGGAAGGTACGGGGCTGGGGGGACGCAAACAGGATCATCACATTTTCCAAAAAGAATGAAACGCCGATAGCCGTAATCAGAATAGCGATACGGGGTGCATTCCGCATGGGACGGTAGGCCACACGTTCAATGACCATACCGGCCAGGGCCGCCCCGATCATGGAGACGATCAGCGCCGGCAAAAAGGACAGTTTTAAAATGGAAGTGCAGACAAACCCTATATAAGCGCCCAGCATATAAATATCGCCGTGGGCAAAATTAATTAATTTTAAAATACCGTAGATCATGGTATAGCCAAGGGCAATCAACGCATAGATGCTGCCCAGGGAAATACCGTTGATCAGCTGTTGAACAAACTGATGCAAAAAGCCGGATTCCATAATTCCTTCCTCCGAACATAGTATCAAAAGAATGGCTGTGGCGACCAGCACCACAGCCTCAATGCTTACGGATTACTGATTTTTTCAGGAAATTACTTTTTCAATTCCCCGATTTTTTCATCTGCGTTGTGAATCAGCCGCCAATTTTCTTGTTCAGCGTCATCTTACCGTCTTTCAGCTCAAGAACTAACGCAGTCGTAATCGGATTGTGTTTTTCATCATATGTCAGCTTGCCGTTGGCAACCTGCAGGTCTTTTGTCTTAGCAATGGCGTCCGCCAGCTTCGTGCCATCGGTGGTCTTTGCGGTCTTGATCGCATTGAACAGGATCAGGCCGGCATTATAGCCCTGCATAGCGAACACGTCAGGAACCTTGTTGAATTTGCCCTGATAGGCTTTGACAAATTTCTGCACAGCAGGATCTTTGTCTTCTGCCGTATAGGCATTGGTAAAGTAACCTTTGTTGCAGGCTTCTTTGCCGGCAACTTCAACCAGTTTGGGAGAATCCCAGCCGTCGGAACCAAGCATCGGGCAGGTCAGGCCGATTTCACGGGCCTGTTTGATGATCTTGGAAACTTCTTCATAGTAACCGGGTACATAAATCGCTTCCGGACTGGTTGCTTTGATCTTGGTCAGAGAAGCCTTGAAGTCAACGTCTTTGGACAGGAAAGCTTCGTCAGTGGTGATCTGTCCGCCGTTTGCGGTAAACACTTTGGTAAATACTTCTGCCAGACCCTTGGAATAATCGCTGGAAGAATCGTGCAGAATAGCAACTTTCTTAACTTTCAGGTCTTTTGCAGCAAACTGCGCCATGATGTCGCCCTGATAGGGGTCAATGAAGCAGGCACGGAACACGAAGGGTTTCGTCTTGCCATCTTTTTGTAAGGTAATGCCAGGTGCCGTTGCGCAGGGAGCAATCAGAGGAATCTTGTTGGCAGTCAGCACCGGTTCTTCTGCAGCCACGCAGCCGCTGGTAGCCGGGCCGATGACCGCGATTGCTTTGTTCTGGGTCACCAGTTTGGTCGCCGCGTTACCGGATTCCGAAGGCTCGGACTTGTTGTCCGCAGTCACAACTTTGATCTTTTTGCCGTCAATACCGCCGGCTTTGTTCGCTTCTTCTACCGCCAGTTCAAAACCGGACAGCATGCTCTTGCCGTAGTTGGCAACGTTGCCGGTCAATTCGGCGTTAACGCCTACCACGATTTCTTTCCCCGCGTCAGCTGCTTTTTTCTCGCCGCCGCCACCGCCGCAGCCTGCAGTCAGGCCAGCGACCAGCATAGCTGCCAGTGCAATACGGGATGCTTTTTTCCAGAATTTCATTTTGTCTTCACCTTTCCTTTTATAAAATTTTAAATAAAACCCCTCATTACAAATACCGTAAATCAGTGTTTTCCTAAATACAGGCAATAACCCTGTTTCCATATTATAGAAACTATTTCACATTTTTGTCAACATTTTTCCTGCAAAAATATGCATTTTCACGCCTTTAGCAATGAAACAGTAACATTTATGTCAGTTTCTGTATCTTTGTTCACTGAAAATATACTTACGTCCTTCAGTAAAACACTACAAAAACAGCTTTGCCAGCACCACCGCAACCGGCAGAGCGGGTATCTGATTAGCCAGACGGATCGGCAGAAGCCGGGCCTGCACGATGCCGATAGCCATAATCAATACACCGCCGGCAGCGCTGACCTCCCGTATGATTTCCGGCGTCAGCAGGTTCTGCATCCAGGAAGCAAGCAGGGTGATCGTTCCCTGGTACAGTCCCACCGGTACGGCGGAAAGACCCACGCCCGCTCCCATATTCGCCGCGAATATAATAGAAAGGATCCCGTCAAGCATGGCTTTGGCAAACAGAATCTGGCGATTGCCTGTCAGTCCTTCTTCAATACTTCCTACGATTGCCATGGCGCCGATACAGAAGATCAGGCTGGCAGAAATAAAACCTCTGCCAAAAGAACCGGAGGTCTGCCCTCTGTCACCCAGAAGCTTCTTCTCCACCCAGGCGCCAAAGGCATTCAGCTTTTCCTGGATATCCAGCATCTCGCCGATAATGCTGCCAATGACCACACTTGCAATGACCAGCACAATATTCTGGCTCTTTTGCGCCATTTCCACGCCAATCAGAAAAATACAAAGGGCCACGCCGTACATGATCGTTTCCTGCCATTTTTCAGGAAACCCCTTTTTTAAAATAAGGCCAACTGCACAGCCGGCTATAATGGCTGCACAGTTGACCATTGTCCCCAAACCTGTCATAGAATTATCCTGTTAAATATATGAATGTAAGTAATCATTGCGCTGATATATTGGCCTTACATTCATTCCTTTCCTATAGGAACTGCTAATAAATTAACTTCTTAAAATAAAATCATACCGGAAACTTTGTCTTCAGCCAGGGCGCCGTGTCAAAATTTTCACTTTCATTTTTACCCTGCAGCAAATCACAGATACGATCCAAATCGTCCAGGGAATAATAATCAATTTCTATTTTCCCCACGTTGTCATTTTTGCTGACAATACGTACCTTGGTACCCAATGCTTCGATCAGGCTTTCTTCAAAGTGTCTGTAATGGATATCCCCGCTTACCCGGGAGGTTTTCTTTTTACCCTTCTTTTCTTTTTCGGAAGACGGATCCTTGACCGGTTTGCCGTTTTTATGCAGAATAACAACACGTTCATCCAGGACCTGAAGCTTTTTTCCTTCCTTAACGGTCTTAACAACTTCTTCCACCGTGCGGGCACTCCAGCCATGTTCAGCCAGCGCCCTGCCGACCTTCAGCTGCTGCTCCCTGTCCGCCAGAGCTAACAGGGGACGCATCTGTCCGGCAGTCACCCTTTCCTCTGCTACCATAGCCTGCAATTCTTCCGGCAGATTCAGCATACGCAGCAGATTCGCTACCGCAGCCCGGCTTCTCCCCAGCCGTTCCGCAGCCTGCGCCTGGGTATAATCAAATTGTTTCATCAGTTCCTGAATCGCCTTCGCTTCTTCCAGGGGATTCAGATCATGGCGTTGAATGTTTTCCACCAGGGAAAGCTCACGCATCTGCTTTTCATCATATTCCCGCACCAGAACGGGGACTGTCTGCAGTTTTGCCAGCCTGGCAGCCCGCAGCCGCCGTTCCCCGGCAACCAGTTCATAATTCAGGCCCTTTTTACGGACAACCAGAGGCTGGATGATACCGTGCTTTTTAATAGATTCGCTCAGTTCTTTCAGTTTTTCTTTATCAAAGGTCTTTCTGGGCTGGTATGGATTGGGCCGGATACTTTCTACAGGAATTTCCACCGCCCCTTCCGGATCCTTGGGCATGGCGGTTTCATACTGGGATTCGCTGGAAGAAAGCAGGGATTCCAGTCCTCTGCCCAGACCGCTGTGCTTACTCATCGCCGATTACCTCCCTGGCAAGTTCCTGATACACTTGGGCGCCTTTGCTTTTGGCATCATAGGCAAGCACCGGTTCCCCGTGACTGGGAGCCTCGCTTAATTTCACATTGCGCGGAATGATCGTATTGTACATCTTGGCAGAAAAATACTTTTTCACTTCATTGACTACATCCGTCGCCAGGTTGGTCCTTGCGTCAAACATGGTCATGACTACGCCTTCCAGCTTCAGCGCCGGATTCAGGTTGCGCTGCACCCGCTGGATCGTGTTCATCAGCATGGTAACGCCTTCCAGTGCATAAAATTCACACTGGATGGGAATGATAACCGAACTGGCAGCCGTCAGCGCATTTAATGTCAGCAGCCCCAGAGACGGGGGACAGTCGATCAGCACATAGTCATAATCATATTTAACCCGCTCCAGCGCATTTTTCAGCCGGTTTTCCCGGCTCATCATATTGACCAGGTCAATTTCGGCCCCGGCCAGCGCAATGGTCGCAGGCAACAGGGAAAGGTTATCATAAGCCGTCGGTATGATTACATCTTTCGCCAGCACATCATCATTTGTCAATATATCATAAATACTCTTTTTGATATCCCGTTTGTCCAGTCCCAGACCGGTGGTTGCATTACCCTGAGGATCAGAGTCTACCAACAGTACCTTGCGCCCCAGCGCAGCCAGGCAGGCCGCTAAATTTACGGCAGTTGTCGTCTTTCCGACACCGCCTTTCTGATTTGCTAACGCAATGACTTTTACCACAACAGTTCCCTCCGTTACATCCCTATATAACAGTAGCCTTTTTTAAAGCTGCTGCCCGTTTCACGTGAAACCACTAATTTATACACATTATACACAGGGTTATCCACAGGCTGTGTATTAAAAAAGCTTAATAACTTTAGGGTCTTTTCTCTTTTTAACATTTTTGATACGCAAGGTCAATACGACATCATCTCCGTCCATGTCCTGTTCCATGCTGGCAGGGATCCCGGACGTTTTTACCGTCTCCATAATCTCTCTGATGCTGTTTAAATAAATGCGCACATCATTTACAATCACTATCCGCGGTTTCTTTTTATCCAGCTTGCCATTTTCTTTCAGAGTTTTTTCAACCAGTGCTTCCGTCTGTCTGACATTTAAATTCCCTTTCAGTACTTTTTGCAAAACAGCCTTCTGTGTCTCTTCGTTTTCCAGCTTTAATAAAACACGGGCATGCCGTTCTGTCAGCTTGCTGTCATGAAGTTTATTGCGCACGGAGACCGGGAGACGCAGCAGACGCAGTTTGTTGGCAATGGTTGACTGCTTTTTTCCTACCCGGATCGCCATAGACTCCTGGGTCAGGTGAAACGTATTTACAAGCTTTTCATACCCTTCCGCTTCTTCCAAATAGTGCAGATCCTTGCGCTGCAGGTTTTCGATCAGGGCAATTTCCGCTATCTGTTGGGTAGTATATTCGCTTACAATAACGGGAACCGTACCCAGCCCGGCCATGATCGATGCCCGCAATCTTCTTTCCCCGGCAATGAGGATATAAGTGCCGTCTTTTCCCGGAGCCACCAGAAGAGGCTGCAGCACGCCGTACTGACGGATGGAATCGGCCAGTTCCGACAGAGCTTCCGACTCAAATTCCTTACGCGGCTGGTATGGGTTTGGCACAATTTTGGAAAGAGGAACCTGAAGCACCTGGACATCTGTATTTTTTTGCAAATGATCTGTCTTCAGTGTTTCAACATTTAAATCGTTGAATCCATCCTGCACAAGTTTACCCCGCTTTCACTATAGAAAGGATCCGTTCCTTTTTAAACAGATCCTGTTTTTTATTATTTAATACGGTTATATTTTATCATAAAATGCCAATACCTGCAGGAAATTTACGCAAGTAATTTTTCCGGCTGTTTATCCGTTTACTAACGGATTTTTTCCCGGAAGGCCGGCCTTGCGGGGATACACAGAGGGTGTATCCTTGATTTTCTGAATGACAATGATGGCCCGCCCGTCATTTAATCCGGGCAGCTCCACTTCTTTCACTGATGTCACTCTGCCGCCTAAAATACGTAGCGCTTTTTCCCCTTCCAGAAGTTCTTCCTTATATTTGCTCCCTTTTAATGCAATAAAGAAACCGTCCTTCTTTACCAGCGGCAGACAGTATTCTGCCAGAACAGAAAGCCGGGCCACCGCCCTGCTCACTGCAATATCCGCCTGTCCCCGCAGCTTTTTATCCCGTCCGGCATCTTCCGCACGCATATGTTCAAAGCTTACATTATCTAATTGCAGCTGCCTCACGGTTTCCTGCAAAAACTTCAGCCGTTTTTCCAGGGAATCCAGCAATATTAATTGTAAGGAAGGATCATAAATCTTCAGGGGTATGCCGGGAAAACCGGCTCCGGTTCCCACATCTATCACTTTTCTTCCCTGCATCATCGTTTTGTCATAACAAAGCAGGGAATCAATATAATGCTTCACCGCCACATCCTGCGGGGAAGTCAGCGCTGTCAGGTTCATGACCTTATTCGTTTCTGTCAGCAGATCAAAATACCGGCCAAACTGCAAAAGCTGGGTCCGGCTTACACCGATTCCCGCAAGGGCACACTGTTTTTCCAATATCTCCTGACACTTTGCGGCTTCCGCAGAAACTGCAACTGTATTCTGTGTAAGTGTTTCAGGCCGGGCTTTCATTGCTTTTCCGCCTCCTGACGGCGGTGTACCTCCAGCGCGATCATCAGCACCCCTACATCCGCAGGGGAAACACCGGAAATGCGGGAAGCCTGGCCCAGGGAATCCGGACGGACTTTGTCCAGTTTTTCCGCCGCTTCGTTGGATAGTTCCTTGAGTGCAAAATAATCAATGTCTGCCGGGATTTTTTTGCTTTCCAGCCGCAGGGCTTTTTCTACCGCCTGTTTTTGTTTTATAATATAGCCTTCATATTTACACTGGATCTCTGCCTGTTCCCTGACTACCGGTGAGATTTCCGGCGCACCGAAAAATGCCTGCAGCTTTTCATAGGACATTGCGCTTCAGCAGGGTCGCCAGGTTTTCCCCTTTTTTCAGGGGCACGCTGCCGGCGGAGATCAGTTTGGCATTGATTTCTTCTGTGGGGGAAACGAGGGTATTCTGCAGGTAATGCATTACCCGTTCGATTTCCGATTTCTTTTTCGTAAACTTCTCCCAGCGTTCGTCTGTGACCAGACCGATTTCCCGGCCTTTTTCCGTCAGCCGCAGATCGCCGTTGTCCTGCCGAAGCAACAGACGGTATTCCGCCCGGGAGGTCATCATCCGGTAGGGTTCGTTGGTGCCTTTTGTCACCAGGTCATCGATCAGCACGCCGATATACGCTTCATTCCGGCCTAACACCAGGGGCGGTTTGCCCTGCAGTTTACGTACTGCGTTGATGCCGGCAATCAGTCCCTGCCCTGCCGCTTCTTCATAGCCGCTGGTCCCGTTGGACTGGCCTGCCGAGAATAATCCTTTTATGTGCTTATGCTCCAGAGAGGATTTTAACTGCAGCGGATCCAGGCAGTCGTAGTCGATAGCATACCCGGGACGCATCATTTTAACATGCTCCATGCCCGGTATGGTCTGCATGAACTTTACCTGTACATCCGCCGGCAAAGCCGAGGACATTCCCTGCACATACATTTCGTTGGTGTTCAGCCCTTCCGGTTCAATGAACAGCTGATGGCGTTCCTTATCCTTGAAACGGATGATTTTAGATTCAATGGAAGGACAGTAACGGGGACCTATCCCCTCTACCAGCCCGTTGAACATGCCGGAACGTACCAGATTGTCTTTGATGATCTGATGGGTCACGGGAGAAGTATAGGTGAGCCAGCAGGGAACCTGCTCCCGGTGCGTAATATTACTAATGAAGGAAAAGTTGCGTAGTTCCGGATCCCCTTCCTGGATCTGCATTTTGGAAAAATCAAGACTGCGCCTGTCCACCCGGGCAGGGGTACCGGTCTTGAACCGGGTCAGCTCCACGCCGGCTTCCTGCAGGGATGCGGATAATTTGTTGGCGCTGCGCAATCCGTTGGGACCGGATTCATAATTGACACTGCCGAACACGATCTTGCTGCGCAGGTACGTACCGGTACAGATAATAACAATGGAAGACTCAAAAACTTCTCCGGTTTCCGCTTCTACCCCCACTACTTCATCATTACGCACCAGCAGCTTATCGATCATCAGCTGCTTCACATCCAGGTTTTCCTGGTTTTCCACAACCTTTTTCATAATCACATGGTAAAAAGGTTTATCTGCCTGGGCCCGCAGGGAATGGACAGCATATCCCTTCCCCGTATTCAGCATGCGCATCTGGATGCAGGCTTCGTCCGCGCTGATGGCCATCTGGCCGCCCAGGGCGTCTATCTCCCCAACCAGTTGTCCCTTGGCGCTGCCGCCTACGGACGGGTTACAGGGCATAAGGGCAATATTATCCAGGGAAAGCGTCGCCAGCAGCGTTTTATAGCCTAACCGCGCCGCTGCCAGACTGGCTTCCACCCCGGCGTGTCCTGCTCCAATTACAATTACATCATATGAATCTACAATGATTCCCATTTTTTCTCACTTTCCCACACAGAAACGGGCAAAAATTTCATTGATTATCTCATCCCGTACCGTTTCTCCGGTAATCTCCCCCATCAGGGTCAAAGCCCGGTCCACGTCAATGGTGAGACAATCATACGGGAGCCGGTTTTCCGCGGCTTCCACTGCATCTTTTAAACTGTCCGCAGCCTGGCACAGCAGATTGATCTGCCGTTCATTCTGGATGTAAATTTCTTCATCCGACTGTCTGCTGCTGCCGTAGACATATTCCTTCAGCCAGCTTTCCAGTCTGTCAATGCCTTCTTTTGTCTTGGCGGAAATTTCAATGACATTTTCCGGTGCAAACCGTTCTGCCAGTGTTTTTGTGATGATGCTTTCCGCAAGATCCGTTTTGTTTACTACAAAAACCGCATTTTTTCCTTTTATCGCTGCCAGAATCGTCTCATCGTCTGACGTTAAAGGCTGGGTTCCATCCAAAACCACAAGGATCAGTTCGGCTTTGTCCAAAAAGGCACGGCTCCGTTCCACACCCAGTTTTTCCACAAAATCTTTGGTATCGTGGATGCCCGCGGTATCTGCCAGCAGTACGGGAACCCCCCCGATGACCAACTGTTCCTCGATTACGTCCCGGGTCGTCCCCTCATATTCGGATACAAGCGCCCTGTCTTCTTTTAACAGTGTGTTCAGCAGACTGGACTTGCCTACGTTAGGACGTCCGATAATCGCCGTCCGCAGTCCTTCTTTTAAAATTTTGCCGGTATGGGCTCCTTCCAACAGGACGGATACTTCTTCTTCCGCTTCGGATATGGAATTTTTTACTTCATTATAAGTTACGTCTTCTATGTCTTCTTCCGGGTAATCAATAACCGCTTCCAGATGCACGATCACATCCCGCAGCTTTCTGCGGACTTCTTTCAGTTTTTTTGAAAGGAATCCTTCCTGCTGCTGCACTGCAATTTTCAGGGCGGCGGCACTTTTGGAATTGATGATGTCCATGACGGATTCCGCCTGGACCAGATCGATGCGGCCGTTTAAAAATGCCCTTTTCGTAAATTCCCCGGGTTCGGCCGGACGGGCTCCGTAATAATACGTCAGCGCCAGGATCTGGCGGATACTCTGCATACCGCCGTGACACTGTATTTCAATTACGTCTTCCGCTGTATAAGACCGGGGGGCTTTCATATAGACCGTCAGCACTTCGTCTATATCTCTTCCCTCTCTGTCCCTGACAAACCCATAGACCATCGTATGGGAAGGATAGGTTTCCAGTTTTTTCCCGGATGCGGCAAAAAACATCTCCGCGTTTCCCGGCGCTGTTGTAACAGCGCTGATCGTATCTTCCTGTATCATGCTATCACCTGAAATAACAAAATAAACCCGGGCAGAAAATCTACACCGGGTTTTCCATTATTGATTACTTTTTAAGTTCAATAACAACCTTACGGAAGGGTTCGCTTCCCTCGCTCAGCGTCGTAATTTTGTTATCGTTCTGCAACGCGGTGTGGATTATTTTCCTTTCATGAGGGTTCATGGGCTCCAACACAATGCGTTCTCCGCTTTTCTTTACCTTGTCGGCCAGGCGTTTTGCCAGACGGGTCAGCGTTTCCGCCCTGCGGTCACGGTAATTTTCCACATCAATCACAATGTGTACTCTGTTTTCCGTGTTTTTATTGGCCACCAGATTGGTCAGATACTGTAAGGAATCCAGCGTCTGTCCGTGTTTGCCGATCAGGATGCCCATATCGTCGCCATGAAGCTTCAGCACCACACAGCCGTCTTTTTTATTGACAAACTTTTCCATGACGACTTCAATCTTCATGGCCTTGAAAATCTTGGCCAGGAATTCTTTGGCTTCGTCAACAACAGCATCGTCCACTACAAACTCTTTGACATTTTCACTGGAAGAGCGTTTGTTTTTGCGTTCCACCAGCGTATTCTTAACTGCAGCAGATACAGCGGTCGCCGTTTCTACTTTTTCATTCACTGCATTCCTGACTTTATCTCCGCTTTCCTTCACAGAGTCAACTGTATCATTCCATTTTTCTTTAACCCTGTTATTAAAAGCTTTCTGTTTTTCATCCAGCTCGTCGGCTTTTTCTCCAACTTTACGTAATACAGCTCCTGCCGATTCCGTTGTTTTTTCTCCGAACGAAACAACTTTTTCTTTTAAAGATTCTGCAACGGTAGGATCTTCTTTATTTTCTGATTTCAGGGAAATGGTATCCGCTTTAGGGGTTACCAGAATTTTTGCTTCTTTTTTACCGAAACCCAAAAAACCTTTTTTCGGCTCTATCAGAACTGTATAATCTACTTCTTCTTTCTTGAGGTTCAGTTCTTTTAACGCTGCTTCCAACGCTTCTTCTACTGTTTTACCTACAGATTCTACGTTCATTTTTTACTCCTTATCAATCATAAAACCGTCCTTATTTACGGTCCATCTGCGAGTTAATATAAGCCTGCTGGGCAATCTGCATGATGTTCATTACAATCCAGTAAAGAACCAGCGCGGCAGGAAAACTTAAACTGATATACCCGATAAACAGCGGCATAAAATAGGTCATCATCTGCCCCTGCATCATGCCCATCAAACCGTCCTGCTGTTTATCATTGGGATTCTTTTTTGGCATTGTCTGCTTCGCCTGAATATACGTAGTTACAGCAGACACAACAGGTAAAATATACATGGGATCCGGATTGGCGATATTCTCCATCCACAGGAAATTAGCAGGTCCTTCGTACTGGAAATCCCGGACAGCATAATAAATACCAAACAAAATAGGCATCTGGATCAGTAACGGCAAACAACCGGCCATGGGATTCACACCCTGATCCTTGTACAGTTTGGCCAGTTCCTGGTTCAGACGAACCTTATCATTCTTATATTTTTCCTGAATTTCTTTCATCTTGGGCTGGATCGACATCATAGCCCTTGTAGATTCAATCTGTTTCTTCGTCAGAGGGAACAGGATAATTTTAATAATGACGGTCATCAGTACGATTGCCAGACCGTAATTCGGGAAACCAAAGCCTCCCAGAAAATGATACAACGTCTGAATGACCTTAATAACCAGATTCGATATAAAGTCCAATTTTTCACTCCTTCAATGTTACGCACATCATTTCACAGGATCATATCCCCCGTCGTGCCAGGGATGGCAGCGGCAGATTCGTTTTACCGCCATCCAGCAGCCTTTTATAATCCCCTTTTTCTCAATTGCTTCAATCGCATACTGGGAACAGGTGGGATAATATCTGCAGTTATTTCCCAGCAGCGGGGATATGCATAACTGATAAAAACGAATCAGGGAAACCAGTATGGTTTTAATAATGTAAGTAAAACCCTTTTTCATTTTTATTCCTGCTGCAGCAACGCTGCCCGTTTTGCCAGTCTTAAGAAAACCCGTTCATACGTTTTGTAATCTGCCTGTGCCAGTCTTTTACGGGCTACCCAAATCACCCGGAAATTTGATTTCAGCTCTGCTTTATGCATACGAAAGACTTCGCGCATCATACGTTTTATATGATTGCGAATAACGGCGTTACCTACTTTCTTACCCACAGCAAAACCTATTTTTATTTTTTCATTTTCGCCGGGCAATACATAGAAAACAGATAAGCCGTCCACCACAGAATGTCCTTTTTCATACACATTCTGAAACTCTTTCTTGGCTTTAATCTTATTGGATTTGGGAAAAGTAAACTCTTTCATTGCGTCCATACTCCTGTCTACATGGAAAAAATAGGCCACTCGCGCGGCCTATTTATTCTAAAGTTATGCAGACAATTTCTTTCTGCCTTTTAAGCGTCTTCTTTTCAGAACCTGGCGGTTCCATGGTCTTATCAATCTCTATATAAATGATTTCAATTGATAGCTGACAGAATTATACTAAAAACCCCTCACAGTGTCAAGGATTTAACAATATTTCACAAAATAAATGCGATTCTGCCCTGTGGATAACTTTCATTTTTATCCGTTTTATGGTAAAATAAAGAGTAAATTTTTAAGAAAGGAAATGCTTCATGGAATCATTTGAGTTACCGCAAATCTGGGAGCGGCTGACCGATAAATTAAGCCACGCCACCAGTGAATCCAATATGGACATGTACATCCGGCAGATCACTCCTCTCCGGCTGGAAAATGACATTATATACTGTTCTGTACCCAGCACTACCCTGTGTTCTGCTATCCAGCAGAATTTTCTGCCTCTCATTTCAGCTGCACTGAAAGAAATTACCAATAATAATAACATACAGGTGGAACTTAATATAAAAAATCATAACAGCCTGGATGTTCCCAAAGAAAAATATAAAGCAAAATCCCTGTTCAGTGAAGATGAAAAATCGAAAGATACTTCTTTTGAAAGCAACATCAATAAAAAACAGCGTTTTGAAACTTTTGTAGTAGGCAATTCCAACCGCTTTGCCACAGCAGCGGCCCAGGCAGTTGCCAAAGATCCCGGCAATGTGTACAACCCTTTGTTTATTTACGGGAATTCCGGTTTGGGAAAAACACATCTGATGCATGCCATCGGCAATGCGATTTTGGAAGTGAATCCCGGTGCAAAAGTCAAATATGTGACCAGCGAAACCTTTACCAATGAAATCATCAATGCTATTCAAAACCATACCGTCAAGGATTTTCAGGAAAAATACCGCACCATTGACTGTCTGATCATCGATGATATTCAGTTTTTGGAAAACAAGGAACGGACACAGGAAGAATTCTTTCACACCTTCAATGCGTTAAAAGAAGCCAATAAACAGATTGTTATTTCCAGTGACCGTCACCCGCAGAGCATGGACAAACTGGAAGAAAGACTGCGTTCCCGCTTTGTCAACGGCCTCACGGTAGATATCCAGCCGCCGGACCTGGAAACCCGTATCGCTATCCTGCGGAAAAAAGCAGAATTGGAAAATATAGAAATGCCAAACGAAGTCATACAGACAGTTGCCATCAGCATCGATAACAACATCCGTATGATTGAAGGCGCCTTCAACCGGATCGTTGCGTATGCAGACTTAATGCATATGCCGATTGACATGAAAGTTACCGCCAAAATTCTGGAAGATTTCGGATCCCACACACGGCAGAACATTACCATTGAAAATATTACCAACCATATCTGCAATTTCTTTAACCTGCAAAAGGAAGATTTAATAGGTAAAAAACGTCCAAAAAATATAGCCATGCCACGGCAGATTGCCATGTATCTCTGCAGAACGCTCACAGACTCTTCCCTTCCGAAAATCGGTCAGTATTTCGGAGGCAGGGATCATACCACGGTAATCCATGCCTGTGAAAAGATAGACAAATTACGAAAAGAAGACAAAAGTTTTGACAACCAGATACAGCAATTTGAAGAAAAAATCCGTTCCCTCTGATTTAATTTCTTTTTCCCGGTATCACTGTGAAAAAGTATGTGTATAAACTGTTACTTCCCTGTGGATACTTTTGAACAACTACGTTTCCTGTTCATATTGTTTATAATCTTTTACACACTATCAACAGGTTATACACAATCGGAATTACGAAATTAAGCCTATGCGGACCGGTTTTCCACAAAATACACAGCATTTACGATTACGATTAAAAAAATAAATATATAAAATAAATAAAATGAAAAAAGAAAGGAATGTGAACAAATGAAATTTACTTGCACAACCACAGATTTGAATAAAGCGGTACAGTCTGTAATGCCAGCCATTGCAGCCAAACCCAGTACACCTATCTTCGGAGGCATGCATATCATTGCAGCCAATAATACCTTGCGGCTGGAAGGAATGGATATCAACCTGTCCATGAGCAATGAAATCAAAGCGGAAGTGGAAGAATCCGGTGAAATTGTAATCGCGGCTTCCCGTTTTAATGATTTAGTCCGTAACTTTAACGGGGAAACCGTAAAAGTTACGAAATCGGAAAATGACAATAACGTACGCCTGCAATCCGGAAAGGCGGACTATAAGATTTTGCTGATGAATGTAAATGAATATCCCAAGTATCCTTCCATTGAAGCTACCCAGTCCTTTGTTTTGGAAGAAGAAAAAATTAAAGAACTGATTAAAAAGACGGCATTTGCCTGCTCCAGTGATTCAGCCAGGCCTTTATTTACCGGCGTACTCTGCGATATCAAGGATAATAAGATTACCTTCGTCGGAACCAATACGCACCGTCTGGCCATCCGTACGCTGGATGTGGAAAATGCTCCGGATATGAGCGTTATCATTCCTTCCCTGGTATTAAAGGAAATCAATAAAAACCTGAATGGAAAGCTTCCTCAGGATGTAATCTTTTCCATTGTTAATAACCAGTTGATGGTAAAAATCGGAAACTGGTCTGTTGTATCCCGCCTTATTGAAGGAAAATTCCCTGATTATAAGAGGGTCATTCCGCCGCAGTTTTCGGTAAAAACAAAAGTAAATGTAAAAGATCTGGCCGGCGCTGTCAGCCGCATGAGCCTGTGCAGCGGCAGTGAAAACGATTACAGTATTGTAAAAATCAGTATAGGCAGCAATGAAATCAAAGTTATGTCCAGCAGTCCGGATGTAGGTACCGGCGAAGAAATTATTTCCTGCAATACAGAAGGAAATCCCATAAATGTAGCGTTTAATGCCGCGTACATCATGGATATCATGAAAAATATTGAAACGGAAGAAGCAGAAATTAATCTGAACAATTCGTTGAGCCCGGTATGCATCAAACCTATCAGTGAAGAAGAATATATTTATATTGTAACGCCGGTAAGGGTAATTTTCTAAAATATGATAATAAATAAGCTTCAACTGGTCAATTTCCGTAATTATGATCATTGTTCCGTTGCTTTTGATAAAATGGTAACTGTGTTTTACGGTAAAAACGGGCAGGGAAAAACAAATATTCTTGAAAGTATTTTTTATTCTGCTTTTGGGCTAAGCCACCGTACGAACAAAGAAGATGAAATGGTCAAATTTTCATCGGAAGGAATGGCGGTGCTTCTGGATTTTGCAAAAGAAGACGGAAGCCATTCCATCCATATGAAACGTTTTACAGAAAACGGCAAATATTATAAAGAAATAAAAATTGACGGAAAAAAAACTACGGCAAAGGACCATTACAGTTTTTTAAATACGGTAATGTTTTCTCCGGAAGATTTGCAGATTATCAAAGGAGATCCTTCATTACGCCGGCGTTTTATGGATATGGAAATTTCCCAGACTGACCCTGTTTATTATACGCTTCTTGTCCGCTACCGCAGACTGATCAAGCAACGAAACAGCCTGTTAAAAGGGATTCGGGACCATAATCAGCCGCAGGAACCGCTTACGGCGTGGGATGAAGAACTTGCCGATACAGCAGCGCAGATTTTGATCAAAAGGCTGGATAATCTCAGAAAACTAAAAGAAATCGCGATTCCCGTATTTCATATTTTGTCCGATAAAATTGATTCTCTGGAAATAAAGTATGAAATGAAAGGGAATGACGGAGAGTTATTTTATCCGGAAGAAGAAAAAATAGAAAATATGAAAGACTTTTATATTGAAAGTCTTAAAGAACGCAGGTTCAAAGATATTATGCAGGGAAGTACGGGAATCGGCATCCACAGAGATGATTTAAAAACGTATATCAACGAAGCGGACAGCAGGTCTTTTGCTTCCCAGGGCCAACAGCGCTGCTGCGCCCTTGCTTTAAAGCTTTCTCAAATTGAATATGTAAAAAAAGTTTCAGGAGAATATCCTGTCCTGTTGCTGGACGATGTGATGAGCGAACTGGATCAGTACAGAAGAAATCAGCTGATTGGTTTTATCAACGATAAAGTACAGACAATCATTACGGTAAATGATAAAACCCTGATTCCTGATTTTGGGTCTAATCAGTATTTTAATGTGGAAAAAGGGATTATAACATTAAATTGAGATGGAAGATGTAGAAAAAACAGTATTGAAGATGATTGGTTCCCAGGCGAATCAAAATCAGTACAGTCTGTTTAAAATGAAAGCCTGTTGGAAAGAAATAATAGGGAATAATAATGCAAAGCATTGCGGACCCGTAAAACTGGAACGCAGGATTTTAACATTGCAGGTAGATTCTTCTGTCTGGGCTAACCAGTTTTTATATTATAAGAACCAGTTTATTCAACAAATCAATACATTTATCGGAACCGATTATGTAAAGGATATCAAGTTTACCCAGGGTAAAAATTTTAAAAAAGGTTTTAGAAATAAAGGGGAAACAACTGATATCAGGGAGACTAAACTTCGTATCCCTCCCGCAACAGAAGAAGAAAAGAAAGGGTTACAGTTAAAATTTTCCCATATTGCGGATGATAAAATCAGAAACGCTATCATTGGCGTAGAAGAAAAAAAGCTGGGATTGGAAAAACTGTACAGGGAAGGGGTTATTAAAAAATGCCCTGTGTGCGGCAGTTTTTTAAAAAATAATGAAAAAATCTGTTATGCCTGTGAAATAAAAATGAAGCAGGAGCTGGAATACAAGTTGTGGAGCCATATCCTTAAAGAACCGTGGATTCAGTGGTATGACCTGCAAAAAGCGGTAAAATGCAGTGAAACAGATTTTACTATGATTAAAAACGATATTAAAAATTATTATTTTGAAAAGATACGCACCAAAACAGCCGACAGTCAGGAAATAAAACTGGGAATACAGCTGAAAGCTGAAAAACCGCTGGCTCTTATTTCAGAAAAAGAATATGAAAATATTTTAAAGTTTTTGCAAAAAGGAAAATAAAATGTACGTTCATTTAGGAGGAGGTTGTCTCATCAGAGCAACAGAAATTATAGGAATTTTTCCAATAAAGAATAATACGGAATTATATAAAGGTTTAAAGAATAAAAACGGCGGATGTTATGAAACGGAAGATTTGTCGGAGAACGGTATCATTGACAGTATCGTGCTGACAGACAATAAAATGTATTTATCAGCGATTTCATCATCTACTTTACAAAAACGGGTAAATCAAAACTTAATTTATAATAACGGAGGAAACAATGGCTGAAAATAATGAAACAGTGTTGCAGACAAGTGATGATGCGGAGAAAATCCGCGCTGCAGAAGAAGCCAGACAGGTAGAAATTGAAAAGGAAATCAAGGAAGCTACTGGTGTGGAAGGCCAGTACGGTGCCAGTCAGATCCAGGTTTTAGAAGGTCTGGAAGCGGTACGGAAACGCCCCAGTATGTATATTGGCAGTATTTCCAGCCGCGGTCTGCATCATCTGGTATCGGAAGTTGTAGATAACAGTATTGATGAAGCGCTTGCGGGTTTTTGCGATACGATTAAAGTTACCATTAACTCGGATAATAGTATTACCGTGGTGGATAATGGCCGCGGTATTCCTGTTGATATGCATAAGACAGGAAAACCGGCAGTAGAAGTAGTTATGACTGTATTACATGCCGGCGGCAAATTCGGTGACGGAGGATATAAGGTTTCCGGCGGTCTGCACGGTGTAGGCGTATCATGTGTAAATGCCTTGTCGGAAAAGATGGAAGTGGAAGTATGCCGTAACGGAAAACGGTACGGTATTGAATTTATGCGGGGCAAGACAAGTAAGCCTTTATATGAAATTGGCGAATCGGATTCCACCGGGACCACGGTACATTTTATTCCGGATAAAACGATTTTTACCGAAACGGTATACGATTATGATATTTTACGGCTTCGTCTCCGGGAACTGGCTTTTTTAAACAAGGGTGTGACCATTTCGTTGCAGGACGAACGGGACGGACGGAGCGAGACCTTCCATTTCAAGGGAGGTATCATTGAATTTGTTAAGTATGTAGACGCCAATAAGGATAAAATTAATGCGGAACCGATTTATGTAGAAGGTGTCAAAGATACAAATATTGTGGAAGTAGCCATGGAATATACCGACAGTTACACGGAAAATATATTCAGCTACGTTAACAATATCAATACGGAAGAGGGCGGTACCCATTTAAGCGGTTTTAAACAGGCCCTTACCCGTTCCGTCAATGATTATGCACGTAAAAATAATTTACTGAAAGAAAATGACGAAAACCTAAGCGGCGATGACTGCAGGGAAGGTATTACCGCGGTCATCAGTATTAAAGTGCAGGAACCCCAGTTTGAAGGGCAGACAAAGACAAAACTGGGAAACAGTGAAATCCGCGGTATTGTTGATAATCTGGTAACGGAACAGCTGGAAGAGTTCTTTGAAGAACATCCCGGTGAAGCAAAAAAGATTATTGAAAAAGCGGTCATGGCTTCCCGCGCCCGGGCGGCCGCCCGCAAGGCCAGGGACCTGACCCGGAGGAAGAGCATTCTGGAAAGCAGCAGTCTTCCCGGCAAGCTGGCTGACTGCCAGAGTAAAGATAATACCATGACAGAAATTTATCTGGTAGAAGGTGACTCCGCAGGCGGCAGCGCCAAGCAGGGACGTGACCGCAAGTTCCAGGCGATCCTGCCGTTGCGCGGTAAGATTTTAAATGTAGAAAAAGCCCGTCTGGACCGTATGCTGTCCAGTGATGAGATTAAAAATATGATTACCGCCTTTGGCTGCGGCATTGGTGAAGATTTTGACATTACCAAAGCCCGGTACGGAAAAATCATCATCATGACTGATGCGGACGTGGACGGCGCCCATATTGCGACGCTGCTTCTGACTTTCTTCTACCGCTATATGAAACCTCTCATCACGGAGGGTCATGTCTATATTGCCAAACCGCCCCTGTATTTAGTGAAAAAGGGACAAAAAGCTCACCGTTATGCTTATACCGATGAGGAACTGCGGGTTTGCATGGACGAAATCGGCAGCGATAAGAAAAATGTGACAGTACAGCGTTACAAAGGTCTGGGCGAAATGAATCCGGAACAGTTATGGGAAACGACCATGGATCCCCAATATCGTACCCTGTTGCAGGTAACTCTGAGCGACGCGGCGGAAGCAGACGCCATCTTCTCGATCCTGATGGGAGACAAAGTTGAACCCCGCCGTCAGTTTATTGAAGAGAATGCTACCAAAGCGGTGCTTGACCTGTAAGCAGTGTGGGAGTTTCCTATAAGGGAATAAACACAGTCATTTTATTATCCTGTTTTATTAATTGCTATGATGGAGATTAATCGTGAAAATAAGAAAGAATCTCTCCGACGCGGATATGTTTCGCGGTGTGGAAGAAGAAGAAAGCTTTGAAACAGCCTTGTTAAGCGATGACAGCCGCCGTATAAAACTGCGTAAAAATTCTTCCGCAATCAAAAAAGAAGCGGAGGCTATGATGCTTCCCCCGGAAGCAATAGAGAAACTGAACCGTTGTATCTTGGAAGTCAGTATGGAATGGCTGAAAGAAAAAGGCGGGGACGTAGACTGGAAAGTTATAAGGGAAGGGACCAGCATTATCATTAAGCCGGCTCCTGCCAAAAAGAAGGTACGGTCATGAATAAACTGTTCTTTCCCCAGGGAACATTGCACATTGACGATAATCAGCCTGTTCGGGAAATCGCCTTTTCCATATGCGGCGGTCGGAAACCGGCAGCAGGCTGGCTGCAAATGACAGCGGAAAAACTGCCGGGAACCCCTGAATTCTTTGCTGCGGACAGAGGGTTAAATTATTATCATGCCGCCCGGTTTTATCCCGATAAGGTCATTGGAGACGGTGACAGTGCCGACCCGGTTCTCTGGCAGCAGGCGGTAGAACAGGGGAAAGCGGAAGTGTTTCCGGTGGACAAGAATGAAACAGATTTACAGCTGTTGCTGGAAATCCTGCCGCCAGAAAAATTATGGATTCTTTCCGGTGTCTACGGGGGCAGGCTGGACCATCTGCTGAGCGCCTTTGAAACATTAGGTACTGCAGCACTGCAGAAGAACCGTACCATTGTGCTGGCAGATGAAAGGGAAATTACGGTTTTTGTTCCGGAGGGAGTAAAAATTAAATTTTATCCTCCTGCCGAAGAAACACCGGTAGCCGTTTCCCTGCTTGCCTTTACGGAAAAAAGCAAAGTTTCCATAACCGGTACAAAATGGCAATTGGAAGAAACTGAACTGAGTCGCAATAACCCCTTTGCTATCAGCAATGAAATGAGTGAAACAGAAATGATAAGGGAATTGCCACATGTGTCTTTCACCTGCCATACGGGCATGACAGTATTTTATATTGCGGGTTAAAAAATAGTAAAATTTTAAAATTTATTTATAAAGATTGATATATGAGGTGATACAGTGGACGATACGACAAAAACCCCTGAACAGGAAACAATAAATGAACAGGAAAACGTTGTGATGAATGATGATGGTTATATTGCTTCCGGCGGAAAGATTGAGGAAGTTGATCTGACCAATAAAATGAAAGATTCTTACATCAACTACGCCATGAGCGTAATTGTACAGCGCGCGCTGCCGGACGTAAGGGACGGCCTGAAACCGGTACACCGGAGAATCCTGTATGCCATGCAGGAAGCAGGAATGACTTCCAACCGTCCTTATAAAAAATCAGCGCGTATCGTCGGTGAAGTATTAGGTAAATACCATCCTCACGGAGATTCTTCCGTTTACGATGCCACCGTGCGTCTGGCTCAGGATTTTAATACCCGTTATCTGCTGGTAGACGGTCACGGAAACTTTGGCAGCGTGGACGGCGACAGCCCGGCAGCCATGCGTTATACGGAAGTCCGTATGACAAAAGTGGCGGAAGCCATGCTTGAAGATATAGAAAAAGATACGGTTGAGTTTGGTCCTAACTATGATGAATCTTTAAAAGAACCTACCGTACTTCCGGCCAAGATACCGGCCCTGCTGGTGAACGGTTCTGCCGGTATTGCCGTCGGTATGGCTACCAACATCCCGCCTCATAACCTGCGGGAAGTTGTCAAAGGCATTGATATGCTGATCGATAACCCGGATGTTTCGGTAGACGAGCTGATGACGGCTGTCAAAGGTCCGGATTTTCCTACCGGCGCTACTATTCTGGGAAGGGAAGGCATCCGTCAGGCTTACGCAACCGGCAGGGGCATTATCAAAGTGAGGGCCAAGGCAGAAATTGAGCCTATGGCGAAAAATAAAAACCGCATCGTGGTGACGGAGATTCCGTATCAGGTAAATAAAGCACGCCTGCTGGAAAATATTGCGGCTTTGGTCAAAGACGGTGTCATTGAAGGTATTACGGATCTGCGGGACGAATCAGACCGCCGCGGTATGCGAGTCGTAATAGAACTGAGGTCTGACGTAGTTCCGGATGTTATCCTTAACAAATTATACAAACATACACAGCTGCAGGATTCCTTCGGTGTCATCATGCTGGCGCTGGTGGATAACAAGCCGAAGATCCTTAATCTGAAACAGATTCTGGAATGTTATGTTTCCCATCAGAAGGATGTAGTAACCCGCCGGACCCGTTACGATCTGGCAAAAGCAAAGGAACGCGCGCATATTTTAGAAGGGTTGAAGATTGCGCTGGATCATCTGGATGAAGTCATCAAAACCATCCGCAACAGTGCCAATGCAGAAATCGCAAAGGCTTCCTTAATGGAAAAATTCAGCCTCTCCGACCGCCAGTCCCAGGCAATTCTGGATATGCGCTTACAGCGGCTGACCGGACTGGAACGCAAAAAGATTGATGACGAGTATGTGGACGTAGTGCAGACCATTGATTATCTTGAAAGCGTGCTGGCTGATGAGCAGAAGGTATTAGACATCATTAAAAAGGATCTGCAGGAAAAAGCGGATAAGTTTGGCGACGACCGCCGTACGGAAATCGTGAACGATACCGGAGATATGGATGTGCTGGATCTCATTGCAGACGAAGAAATCGTCATTACCCTGAGCAACCAGGGCTATATCAAACGGCAGACCCCGGATAATTTCCGTAAGCAGCAACGGGGCGGTATCGGTAAAAAAGGCGGCAGCGGCAAGAAGGAAGACGATTTTACCCAGTATCTGTTCCTTGCCACAACACACAATTATGTTCTGTTCTTCACTAATAAAGGACAGGTTTATACGTTGCGGGGTTATCAGATTCCGGAAGCCGGCCGTACGGCCAAAGGGACTGCCATTATCAACCTGCTGCAGCTGAGTCCGGGAGAAAAGATTACCGCTGTAATCAACGTTTCCGAATTTGAGGAAAATAAATACCTGTTCATGGCTACGGATAGAGGCACGGTAAAACGCTGCAAGCTGACAGACTTTTCCTTTGTACGCCGGAGCGGTCTGAAAGCCATTGTTCTCAATGAAGATGAGGAACTGATCAGCGTCAGGATGACGGATGGCAATGCCTCGATTTTAATAGCTACGCGGGATGGCATGGCCATTCATTTCAGTGAAGAAGATGTACGCTGCATGGGCCGGAGTGCTCACGGTGTGCGGGGTATCAATCTGGCGCGTCACGATACGGTAGTAGCTATGGATTGTGCGGATAATCCGGAAAGCGAAGTACTGACCGTCACAGAAAAGGGCCAGGGAAAACGTACGAAACTGTCTGAATATACAAGGCAGACCCGTGGCGGTAAGGGTCGTATCAATTACAAGCTCACTTCTAAGACAGGCGATGTTGTGGGCATGACGGTTGTGAATCCGAAAGACGAGCTGTATATTATTACCGCAGCGGGTATTGTAATCCGTATGGATGTGGATCAGCTGCGTAAACTGGGCCGTAATACCCAGGGTGTAAATGTGATTACCTTACGGGAAAACGATACGGTTACGTCAATTGCCGCGGTAAAATCCGAAGAAGAAATTGTAAAAGAATAAAAAGTTTCATTTAAAATTTATAACGCCGTGGATAGAAATAAGCACAGTTTTACCGCGGCGTTTTAAAGTCTGGAATCGCCATGTTTTGTAAAATATGGTAAAATAAACATATAACAAAGATATCAAAAATACTATTGCAATTTTGGTATGGGAAGTGAAATAATGAACTTTTTTAAAGAAACAGACGTTGTGGTTATCGGCGGCGGCATTGTAGGCACAGCTATACTGCGTGAACTGAGCAAATATAAGTTACGCTGTCTGCTGGTAGAAAAAGAACCGGATGTGTCCACAGGTACCACAAAAGCAAACAGCGCTGTCTGCCATGCGGGCTTTGACGCTCCTACCGGAAGCTGGAAGCAAAAGACCAATGTGCGGGGCAATGAACTGTATCACCGGTTGCAGGAAGAATTAAATCTGGATATCAAATGGACCGGCAGCCTGGTGGTGGCAACCAGCGAGGAGGAAGTGCAGCAGCTGCAGGTATTGCTGGAACGGGGTAAAGCAAATGGTGTTCCCGGTTTGCAGATTATCACAAAAGAAGAAGTGTTGGAAAAGGAACCGAACCTGACGACGGCGCTTGCTGCACTGTGGGCGCCTACCGCCGGTGTGGTATGGCCTTTTGGCTGTGCGGTAGCTTTTGCCCAGTGTGCGGTGCAGAACGGGGCGGAAGTGATTTGTGACTGCGCGGTGACAGGTTTTGTTAAGGAAAACAACGCTGTAACGGTAGTAAATACAACAAAAGGACCGATTCGGGCCAAATGTGTAATCAATGCTGCAGGCATCTATGCGGAAGAGATTGCCAAACTGGCAGGAGATGATTCGTTTACCATTACGGCCCGCAAAGGCGAATACATTCTATTTGATAAGACGGCTGCTTCTTCTTTGGTATATGGGGTTGTGTTCCCCTGTCCTACTGAAAAAAGCAAAGGGATTCTGGTGTGCACCACGACACACGGTAATACCTTTATCGGTCCCAATGCCAATGAACAATTCAGTAAAGAAGATACTTCCGTTACGTCTGCCGGCATGGATGAAATTATTGCAGGCGCCCGGAAGCTGGTTCCCAATCTGCCTATGGGAGCATGCATAACGGAATTTGCGGGACTGCGGGCTGCCTCTGATACTGGAGACTTTATTCTGGGTGCTTCCAAAGTACCGGGTTTCTTTAATGCGGCAGGAATCCAGAGTCCGGGCATCGCTGCGGCTCCCGCCATTGCCGAGGTAGTCGTGGAAGCAATCGGGAAAGAAATGTATCTGCGTAAAAAAGACAATTGGAACGGAAGACTGCCGAAGAAGACAGCATTTAATCGCATGACCGGTGCGGAAAAACAGAAGGCGATTCAGGATAACAGTCTTTACGGGCGGGTGATCTGCCGTTGTGAAACGGTTACGGAAGGTGAAATCGTGGATGCGATCCGTCAGCCGGTAGGAGCCCGTACGGTTGACGGTGTGAAGCGTCGTACCCGGGCCGGCATGGGCCGTTGCCAGGGAGGTTTCTGCGGACCCAGGGTAACACAGATTCTGGCACGGGAGCTGGGTATCCCGGTGGAAAAGGTGCTGAAAGAACGTCCGGGTTCAGAGCTTTATTTCAAAAAATTTGAAGAATAGTCTGTGAACAGTGCGGAATGATAAAAGCAGACAGTGGTTTTGATGTTGGAGTGGATATAGAATGAAACTGTATGATATAGTAATAGTAGGAGGCGGTCCTGCCGGACTTTCGGCTGCGTATTCGGCCTATCAGAACGGAGCCAGACAGATTCTGGTCATGGAACGGGACCGGGAAATGGGCGGCATTTTGCAGCAGTGTATCCATAACGGTTTTGGCCTGCATCACTTTAAGGAAGAATTGACAGGCCCCGGTTATGCAGGACGTTGTATTGCGTTGATTAAAGACCTGCCGGAAATTGAAACCATGACAGATACTATGGTGCTTTCTGTTACGAAGGATAAACTGGTAACTGCGGTAAATCCTGAAAAGGGTTTATTTACCGTACAGGGAAAGACCGTGATTCTGACCATGGGCTGCCGGGAACGCACGCGGGGCGCAATCCGTACGGCAGGGGAACGCCCGGCCGGTATTTTTACTGCAGGCGCAGCCCAGCGTATGGTGAACATGGAAGGCTATCTGCCCGGAAAGAAAATAGTTATTTTAGGCAGCGGTGACATCGGCCTCATCATGGCCCGCCGCATGAGCCTGGAAGGATGTAAGGTGCAGGCGGTATGCGAAATCTGTCCCTATTCCAACGGGCTGACCCGCAATATGGTACAGTGCTTATATGATTTTGATATCCCGCTGTATCTCTCTCATACGATTTTGAAAATTAAAGGCAAAGACCGGGTGGAAGGGGTTACCGTTGCCAAAGTGGATGAAAAGATGTGCCCCATTCCCGGTACGGAGTTTGATATTGCCTGTGATACCCTGCTGCTGTCCGTGGGTCTGATTCCGGAGAATGAGCTGTCAATGGCGGCGGGAGTGGAAATGGCTCCCTTTACCAACGGACCCCGGGTTGACCAGCGGAGGCAGACTAACCTGCCGGGTATCTATGCGGCGGGCAATGTGGTGCATGTGCATGACCTGGTTGATTTTGTTTCCGACGAGGCGGAAATTGCGGGAAAGTTTGCTGCGATGGAAGCTGCAGGAACGCTGTTGCCGGCTGTGAATACGGTGGAAGTATCTGCAGTGAACGGTATCCGTACGTGTGTGCCCCAGGTATTGCATTTACCGGAAGAAGGAGAGCCGGTGCGGCTGTTTATGCGGGTGGGAGCTCCTGACCGCAAGGTTACACTGGAAGTGAAGTGCGGCGACGAAGTTCTCATGAAAAAGATGCTGCCGGTAGTAAAGCCCAGTGAAATGATCACGCTGGACATACCTGCCGGGAAAACGAAGCTGATGCACGACAAAATTGAAGTAGGTCTGCAGCTAAAGGGGTAAGGAGGGCAAAATGGAAACAAAGACAATGAACTGTATCATGTGCCCCATGGGCTGTGAAATGACTGTAACATTAGAAAACGGAAAGTTTGTCAGCGTGACAGGAAACAGTTGTCCCCGGGGAGCAAAATATGCGGAAACGGAAGTAACAGATCCCCGGCGCATGCTGACAACAACCGTCCGGATAAAAGGAGGACTGTTGCCGTTACTGCCGGTTGTTTCAGCGGATGTGCTGCCAAAGGGAAGGATTGCGGATTGTGTGGCGTATCTCCGGAATGTGACAGTGGAAGCGCCTGTAAAGGCCGGAGAAATTATTGTGCATGATATTTTGGGTCTGGGTGTGGATATTGTGGCAAGCCGGGAAATGTGAATGAGTGTACTGCACACAGGTTTGACAGGTTGTTATTTTTGTAATAGAATAAAGTGTATTTTATGAATTGTTTTAAAAGATAAAAATATTTCTAAAAAAAATGGAAAAGTATTGTGTTTTGTGTTATAATACATCAATAAGGTTATATACAGCCATATAATACTTTGCAGTTAAAATAATTCAAGGGAGGGTCTACAGTGTCTGAAGCAAAGTCGTTTCAGGAAAAATGTCGGCGTTTAGGCGCTAAAATTAAGTATTACCGTACTATCGCAGGTCTGAACCAAACTGCATTAGCTACTAAACTGGGTATATCTTATCAGTACCTGAGCCGGATTGAATGCGGGAAACAGAGTCCCAGCTTTCCGTTGTTATCTGCGTTGGCGGACGAGTTAAAGGTTGATCTGGCTGAACTGGTCAGCGACAGGGATATCCGCAGATATTAACCCCATCGTTTGTTGTTTGAAAAGGAGTATAAAAAATAGAACGGCATTGAAAACAATGCCGTTCTATTTTTATAACAAAAACCCGGAAACGTTAAATAAAACGTTCCGGGCTTTTTGTTAACCTGAATTATAGTATTAGTCGATGGTCCAGTTTACCTGATTTGTGTGCAGATAATGCTCTGCTTTTTCAGATAACGGCTTTTCCAGGAAGTTTTTATACAGTTCCTGGATATACGGATTTTCGTAGGAAACGCGCAGTTTGGAACGCTTGTCCAGCTCTTTCAGGTAGTTACCGCGTTCCCAGGCCAGTTCTTCGCCTTCATGGATTGGTTGTCCGCCGCCGCCGCTGCAGCCGCCGGGGCAGGCCATGACTTCTACGAAATCATAGTGCGCCGAACCGTTCTTAATAGCTTCTACCAGATCCCGGGCACAGCCCAAACCGCTTGTAACGGCAATGCGTACGGTAACGCCGGCAACCGTGATTTCCGTTTCACGCCAACGGTCTAACCATTTCCACTGGATGAAATGATCCGGGTCAGGCGGATTCTTACCTGTCAGCATGTAGTAGGCATTGCGGACGGCCGCTTCCATAACGCCACCGGTAGTACCGAAGATTACGGCGCCGCCGGTTCCTTCGCCCAGAGGCTTGTCGAAAGGCTCGGGTTTAAGCTTGGCAACGTCAACATTGGCAGCCTTTAACATACGCACCAGTTCCCGGGTCGTAATAACATAGTCAGTATCCTTGATGCCGGGCTCGCTGTTGACTTCCGGCACGTCCGCTTCGTATTTCTTGGCTACGCAGGGCATGACGGCCACGCAGACGATTTTTTCCGGCGAAACATCCAGCAGTTTGGCGTAATAGCTCTTTACGATGGCACTGAACATGGACATAGGCGATTTGGAAGTGGACATGTAATGAACCATTTCCGGATATTCTTTCTTTAAGAACCGGATCCAGCCGGGACAGCAGGAAGTGAACATGGGAACAGG
>ONAV01000068.1 GCA_900315925.1 uncultured Selenomonadales bacterium
GGCTCCGGATTGAAGACGCAAGGTCCCCCCACCACCACAAAGGGCTCCTCGTCCCCACGCTTCGCTGCAAGAACGGAAACGCCGCCCAGGTCCAGCATGTTCAGGATATTGGTGTAGCTCAGCTCATACTGCAGGGTAAAGCCTACCAGGTCACATTCACAAAGAGCCTTTTTGGTTTCCAGGGTAGTGAGTACAATATCGCGTTCCCGCATCAGCTGCTCCATGTCGATCCAGGGAGCATAAGCCCGCTCCGCCGCAATGCCTTCCATTTTATTGACCAGATGATATAAAATTTTAAAGCCCAGATAGCTCATTCCCACTTCATACACATCGGGGAACGCCAGAGCGATCCGCACTTCCGCTTCTTCCTTGAAAATACTGCCAAACTCCCCGCCGGTATACCGGGCCGGTTTCTTCACCGCCGCCAGCATGTCAATGGCCAGTTCCTTGTTCATGTGAGAGCCTCCAACAAAGTCTTTGCTTCTTTTCTTCCTAAACGACCTTAAATCTATAAGTGGTTCTGCTTTCCGTATATCCTGATGGTGCTTCCGGCATTTACCTGCATAATGTAATGTGTTTTATCAACAATCGCACTCATCTAAAACTGCAATCGTGTATGCCGTACATTAATATTCAATAATACCCCTGCCAACAGCATATTGGTAGTCAGGGAACTGACCCCGTAACTGAGAAAGGGCAGCGGCACCCCTGTTACTGGCATGATACCAATGGTCATGCCCACATTGACCAGCACATGGAACAGATACATACCGGTAATGCCTGTGGCCAGCAACATGCCGAAACGGTCTTCCGCGTTCAGGGCTATAGTCAGGCCCCGCCAGATCAGTACCAAATACAACAGCAGAATCACAACAGCACCGACAAAACCAAACTCTTCCCCAGCTACCGCAAAGATAAAATCTGTATGGTTTTCCGGTAAAAAGTCCAGCTGGCTCTGGGTTCCCTGCATAAAGCCCTTACCCCACAGCATGCCGCTGCCGATGGCAATCTTGGACTGGATCACGTGATACCCTGCCCCGAAAGGGTCCAGTTCCGGATCCAGAAAGACCCGGATACGGTTCCTCTGGTATTCATGCAAAAACCGCCACAACACCGGAGCCGCACAGGCAAACACCCCCGCCAGCACTCCAATCCACTTCAGTTTAAAGCCACAGACCCAGAACATGGAAAAAGCGATAGCCACAAAAACCAGAGCCGTCCCCAGATCCGGCTGCCGCAACACCAGCACAAAGGGAATCACCATAAACAGACAGGCAGGAATATAATCTTTCCACTGCTCCAGATATTCACTGCGCTCATCCAAAAAGGCAGCCAGACAGACAATCATAAAAGCTTTGGAAAACTCGCTGGGCTGGAATGTCACCGGACCGATCTGGATCCAGCGCTGCGCCCCGAGACTGGCATGACCAAAAAACATAACCCCCAGCAGCAGCAAAACCGTAAAACCGTATAAAGGCAGAGCAATCCGTTTTAAAGAATGGTAATCCAGCGAAATAATTCCCACTGCCAGCAGCACATCCACCAGCAGAAACAACCCCTGCCGCTGCACAAAACGGTTGCTTCCCGACACCAGCGCATCCCCGTGGGTAGCGCTGGCAATCAGAACCATACCGATACCGGTCAGCAGCAGAACCGTCCATATTAAAATCCAGTCCAGATTTCGTAAATAGCGATGCAACGTTCTGTTCCTCTCTGCCTGTTGTTTGAAACTAACATAAAAACCAGGGCGTAAAATTATTTCCTTCTGTTGCTTTTTGCAGCCAGACTCTTTTCTTCTTTGCGCTGCTCTTCCGTTTCAGGCTTTAGCTTGCCGCTCAGATAATCTTCCAGCACTTCATACACAATGGGACCGGAAGCCGTAGCGCCGTAGGAACCCTGCTCCACGATACAGGCAATGACCAGATCCGGTTTTTCTGCCGGGGCATAGGCGATGAACCATCCGTGATCCTGTCCGTGAGGATTCTCCGCGGTTCCGGTCTTGCCTGCTACCGGTACCGGCAGGTTGGCAAACCAGGCGCCGGTCCCACCGGGCTGGGTCACACCCTTCAGCCCTTTCTGAATCAACTGGATCGTCCGGGGCTCCAGCTCCAGTTTACGGCTTTCCGGTCGCTTCGGTGTTTCATACACGCTGCCATCCGCATTTACGATTTGTTCCACTAAGTAAGGAGGATGAACCACCCCGTCTGCCGCCACCGCCGCCAGCATCTGACAGATCTGCATGGGCGTCACTAAGGTCAGCCCCTGGCCGATGGCCGCGTTAAAGGTGTCCCCTAACCCCCATTCTTCATTAAACACTTTCTTCTTGGCTGCAGGTCCGGCAATCAGGCCGGAAGATTCCCCCGCCAGCTCAATGCCGGTCGGCCTGCCGAACCCGTATTTTGCCGCACAGGCATTCAGGTTCTCAATACCGGCCCGGCGTCCCATTTCATAAAAATATACATTATCCGACATGGCGAAGGCAGTCTGGAAATTGATCCAGCCCAGGGCTTCCCCGCCGGCATTTCCCATATCCGCCAGCCAGTGCTTCCCGGAGTCAAAGATCAGTTCCTCCGGTGTCACTCCGTGACAGTCTAACACGGCTGAACCGGTAACCACTTTAAAAGTAGAACCCGCAGGATATTCCCCGTTAATCACCCGATTCGTCAGCGGGTGAAACACGTTCTCATTGATCAGTTTCCAATGGGCAGAAGAAATACCGCCCACAAACCAGTTGGGGTCATAACCGGGACGGGAGACCAGAGCCCGCACCGCGCCGGTGTTGGGATCCATGGCTACCGCCGCCGCCCCAAACGCATTGGGAGCGATTCCACTGCTGCGCAAGGCAGCCAGCTGCTTGTCCATGACCCGTTCCAGGTCCTGCTGCAAGGCAAAATCAATCGTGAGGACCAGGCCTTTACCGGAAAGCGGAGCCTGTCCCCCCAGCTTGCGGACCACCTTGCCCCGCACGTCAACCTCTTCTGTCTTGCGGCCGGTCTGTCCCCGCAGCACAGTATCGTAAACAAACTCCAGGCCTTCTTTCCCCACAATACTCCCCGGAGAAAGTCCCTTATATTTTCCTTGCTTAAGCTGTTCTTCCGAAACTTCACCCACATACCCCAGCACATGAGCCGCTGACTCTCCATACAGATAATGCCGCATGGGCTGCAGGTCCAGGGAAACGCCCGGCAGCTCTTTTAAATGCTCCTCCAGCAACGTGATCTCCCGGGAGTTCAGTTCCCCCTTGATCACAATCTGCTCATAGGTATTGGCCGCTCTGTCAGCCTTTTTGCGTATCACATCCGGCTGCATGGCCAGCAACTGGGCCAGCAGGTTCACTTCCGAATCAGAAAAGGAATGCCCTGCCTGGAGACTGAGCACGTAGCCCGGCGAACTGTCTGCCAGTACCTTGCCGTGCCGGTCCATGATCCGTCCCCGGGGCGCCATGATCACCGAGCTGCGCATCCGGTTTCCGTCAGCCTGCCTGCCGTAATATAATCCTTTATAAAGTTGCAGCCAGGCCAACCGTCCGCCTAATATCAAAAAAACAGCCAGTGCCACCGCAAGCATTTCTTTTAAACGATTCCCGGAAGTTCGGTTCACCGCAATACCCTTTCAATCCCAATTCATCCGTCCGGTTCCGACACGTCGGACGCCAAAACAGTAAACGTTTTCCTACAGGTTTTATATATCAATACGTTACATCTTCCTCGGCGACCCAATGGTATAACGCAAGCAAAATACGAGATACCGGTAATATCAGCAGCATATTTCCCAGGCAATACCACAGCGAATCCTGAAGGTACAGGAAAAGGGCTGTTGTCCCAAAAGCGTTCAGCCAAAGAAACGGTACGGCGTACAAGACACGCAGCAACAGGCTGAGACCGCCAATGATCAGCACATGGTACCCGTAATTATTCTTAAAAATCATTTCCTTGATGCAGCCGATTCCATATCCGGTCAGCCCACGGGTCAGGAGACAAAAGCCAAACACACCCGGCGAAGAGATATCCTGCAACAACCCGAACGCAAGACCACAGAGTAAACCGGCCCGGGCGCCGTAAAACAATCCTATACTATAAATAAAAAGCAAGGGCAAGTCGAAAAACAGATTGCCCCCGAAAAATCCCAAAGAAGTCGTCTGTAACACCAGAATAACAAACGCTGCGGCAATCCATGACCACATCCTCATGGTTTGGCCTCCCCGGCTTCTTCCGCTATTTCCTTTTCGATACGCCGTTTAACATCTTCCTGTAAAATAACAAATACTCTGTCCGGATGGCTGAGATCAGCCGCCGGCTCTACCTGCGCCAGCTTTTGCAGACCGGTTACATCCGCGTCTACGGCACTCACCGTACCGATGCACAGCCCTGCCGGATATTTGCCGCCAATGCCGCTGGTAACCAGCATATCCCCGGGCCGAACATCATCATCCCGGCCAAAATACTCTGCCTGCAGCAGGGAACGGTTAGGTCCCAGACCAGTCAGCACGCCTACAGCCCGGGACTCTCTGCGCAACACCTTAACTCCCATCCGGGACTGATTGGCAGAAATAAGCATAAAACGACTGTAATGCCGATAGACCTGATCCACCACACCAACCACACCCTCACTGGTGGTCACCACCATATCAGGATGCACCCCGTCAGCACCGCCTTTATCCAAAAAGAAAAACTCATGCAGGTCTCCCAGGCTCACCCCGATAACGCGGGCCGGCAGCAGGGTCAGTTCGTCCCGCTGCTGTTTATAGCCTGCCATAGCCTGCAGTTCTTTATTCTCTGTTTCCAACAGCATCAGACGGTATTCCGCGCTGCGAAGATTGTCCAGTTCCTTCTTCAACTGCCGGTTCTCTTCCTGCAGTGTCGCATTCAGCCGCTGACTGTCACGAAAGGAAGAAACCGCATCACTGAACTGGCGGACCACCGCATTTACAGGCAGCAACACAGTATTCACAACCGCGTTCACCAGTGGGAAGCGCCATCGCTGATGCACCGCCAGTACCATGCAGGCACACAGGCCCAGCACTGCCAGCGTTGTCACAAACTGCTGTTTTTTCATAATCTGTCATCCAACCGGCAACACAACGCTGCAAAACACATCTCGCGGTTTTGCCACCTTATTTTTACAGCTTGCTGCTGGAAGCCATAAAACCTTTCTTATAGGTATCAATATTTTCCACACAGATGCCGGTACCCAATACCACGCAGGCCAGCGCCTCATCACTGACATAGACAGGCATGCCCGTTTCCCTGCTGATCAGCTTGTCCAGGTTCCGCAACAGGGAAGAACCGCCCGTCATGATAATGCCGTGATCAATGATGTCCGACGCCAGCTCCGGCGGCGTCCTCTCCAATGTGTTGCGCACCGCATCCACAATGTTTGCCACCGGTTCCGCAATACCGGTGCAGACCTGGTTCGCGTTGATCGTCAGATTCTTAGGCAGACCGCTGATCAGGTCCCGCCCCCGGATTTCCATGGTATCCGGATTGTCCACAAACATGGCGGTGCCTAATGTGATCTTGATTTGCTCTGCCGTACGTTCCCCAATCAGCAGACTGAACGTCTTGCGGATATAACGGGAAATTGCGTCATCAATGGCGTCACCGCCGGTGCGGATGGAACGGGAAACTACAATACCGCCCAGGGAAATAACTGCCACCTCACAGGTGCCGCCGCCAATATCTACCACCATGCTGCCGGTTGCTTCCTGTACAGGCAGCCCCGCACCGATAGCGGCAGCCATAGGTTCCTCAATCAGATAGGCTTCCCTGGCCCCCGCCTGGATTGCTGCATCCACAACCGCCCGCTTTTCCACTTCCGTTACACCGCTGGGGACCCCCACAACGATACGGGGCCGCACCAGCGAATGAAAACCGATTGCTTTATGAATAAAATATTTCAGCATGGACTGGGTAATGTCAAAATCCGCAATGACACCATCCTTCATCGGGCGAATGGCAACGATAGTACCCGGCGTGCGGCCAATCATCTTCTTGGCTTCCTCGCCGATTTCCAATACTTCATTGGTTTCGCTGTCTACCGCCACCACCGAAGGTTCACGGATGATGATCCCTTTTCCTTTGCAATGCACCAGCGTATTAGCGGTGCCAAGATCGATTCCCAGGTCATGGGAAAATCTGTTGAATAAGCTGAACATGCTGCTTCACCCCATACTTCCAAATTCACACAGCCCTTTGCTGTTGAAAAAACACTGTGTGAGTCCAACTATATAACACTGTTTACTAAACGAAATCAACCTACAGATCCCCATGCTCCTTAAAGCTGTAATACCGTCCGTCCCCAATGACTAAATGGTCTAACAGGGGAATGCCCAAAACGTTTCCCGCTTCCTCCAAAGCCTGGGTCAGATGGCGGTCTTCCGCGCTGGGGTAGGGATCCCCCGACGGATGGTTGTGAGCCACCAGGATACAGGCTGCATGAGCCGTCACGGCCGGGGCAAACACCTCCCGGGGATGCACCACAGCGCTGGTCAGGGACCCTTCTGCGATCTGTTCGGTTTTAATAATCCGGTTCTTTGTATTCAAGAGCAAAACTATAAACTTTTCATGTGTTTCGTTCCGTAGTCTGCCCATCAGGTATTGCGCTCCGTCACCCGGCGAGGTGATATGTTCGGAATCAATCGCTGATGCGCAGGCTATCCGCCGTCCCAGCTCCATAGCCGCCAGAATTCGCGCCGCCCGGGCATTGCCAAGCCCTTTAATGTGTTTGAACTCCTGCACCCGGTGCCACCGCGCCACCTGCCGGTACAGTCCTTCGTTCCGGGTCATCTCTTCCGCGATACGCAGGGCGGAATGCTCCTTCGTACCGCTGCCGATCAGAATCGCCAGCAGCTCCGCATTGGACAGTGCCTCGGCGCCTTTCGTGCACAGCCGTTCCCGGGGCCGGTCCTCTTCGCTCATCTCTTTAATTTTAAAATCTGACAACATATCAACTCCTTTTTATTATTTTTATATTCCTAAGCGGGAGCCGTTTGCATAGTGCTCAGCTAACGCTTCGGAGTCACGACGGACGGCATCCCGCCTCCCACTTCCTCACTGCGCACGCTCACTATGTTCGCGTTGCTCGGTATCGTCAGACTGGGAACCCTTCCGGGATGCCCTCGTCGCTCAACGTAATAAACGTTCCTCGTGCCCTCCGGGTGGACGCTTCGTGTATTCAAACGGCTCCCGCCCAGGCCTAATTACCTTCCACTATACAAAAATGACTTGGGCTTCTCCGCCAATTCTTCTACTTCCTCTTCCGTGTTAATCAGGAACGCTGCCGGTTCAATCTCCGTCACGGTGAGCTGCTCTTTTTTACTG
>ONAV01000078.1 GCA_900315925.1 uncultured Selenomonadales bacterium
GCCTTGCTCCATATTTCCAGAACTGCGTATTATAAATGGCTACACGAAGAGTACGGGAAACGAACCCATGAAAACAAACAGATTGCCGCATTCATTGAGACCATACATAAAGACCATCCAGATAAAGGATATCGGAGAATCCGGGACGATTTGGATCGGTATTATGGTGTAGCCGTTAACGATAAGCGAGTTCTGCGTATCTGCAGGATACTGAAGATAAAATCTACGATAAAGTATGCAAATCATGGTTGTACGAGGCAAGCCCCCAATCCACAGTACATTGCAGAGAACATACTTGACCGAAACTTTAAGGCAGAAAAACCAAACGAGAAATGGCTGACCGATGTAACAGAATTCAAATGGTATGAAGGGATTGATAAACATAAAATTTATCTGAGCGCCATTTTGGATTTATATGACCGTAGGATTACTGCCTTTGTGATTCGGGACAGTAACGATAATAAGCTAGTATATGATACATTTGATAAAGCCGTCCAGGCAAACCCGGAAGCCCACCCGATTTTCCACAGCGACAGGGGTTACCAATATACCAGCAGGGTATTTCACCAAAAGTTAGTAAAAGCAGGCATGATACAAAGCATGTCCCGTGTTGCCAAATGCCTTGATAACGGACCGATGGAAGGTTTTTGGGGAATACTTAAGCGGGAACGATATTACGGGAAACGATTTACCAGCAGAGACGAATTAGTGCACATGATTACGGATTATATTGACTACTACAACCACAAACGACTCCAACGAAATCTTGGCGTTTTGACACCCATGGAGAAGCACAAACTATATCTTGCTGCATAAGAAAAACGCTGACAACACGTTGTCCTCTTGACGGGGAGCGGTTCAAACTTCCACGGCTGTTTTTTTTCGTATGGAAAATTACAATTTTTCTTACAGCCGTAGATTTTTCTGCGGCTGTTTTGTATAATAAGTATGTGAAACGAGGTGATCAGTGAAATGTGCGCATTCAGTAGTTCTTTTACCTATAAAAAACGAATGATTGTTATCCTGCTATCCCTTGTCATGGCAATGTTCTTAATGGTTTCACTTACTGCACATGCGCAGGCGTCGAGAAAGACCGTGCGCGTCGGCTGGTATAAGAGCCCGTTCAATACCATGGATCAGTTTGGACGTCGATCCGGCTACGCCTATGATTATCAGCAAAAAATCGCCGCTTACACCGGCTGGAACTATGAGTATGTTGAGGGAAGCTGGCCGGAGTTGTTGCAGATGCTCATCACTGGTAAAATCGATTTGATGAGCGATGTTTCCTACACGGACGAGAGAGCGAAGTCCATGCTTTTTTCTTCGCTCCCGATGGGTGAGGAGGTATACTATATCTACATATCTCCCGATAATAAAGAAATCAACAGAGACGACCTTGCCACTTTCAACGGGAAAAAGGCCGGTGTAAATAAAGGAAGCGTACAGGCAGGCCTTTTCCGCAAATGGGCAGAGGCAAACGGTGTACAGGCAGAGCTTATAGAGATGATGGAGGGTTTTGATGAGTCTCTTGCTATGCTGAACCGTGGCGGCATTGATATGTATGTTATTCTGGATGGTTATGTGGATACACGCCGTGCTGTGCCGGTCCGTAAGGTTGGCGCTTCCGACTTTTTCTTTGCAGTCAGCAAATCACGCCCGGATCTTTTAAAAGAACTTAACGCTGCTATGAATCGGATTCAGGAAGGAGAGCATAACTATCAACAGCAGCTTTACGAAAAGTATTTCAAAGCCTATGGGTATAATTATTACCTTAACAGAGAAGAAAAGAACTGGCTTTCCAATCACGGTCCGGTTCGCGTAGGGTATCAGGACAACTACCTGTCGTTTTGTGCTGCGGACAAGAAAACCGGGGAACTGACAGGCGCTTTGAAAGACTATCTGAAAGATGCTTCCACCTGTTTTAAGAACACACATCTTGATTTTGTGCCGAAGGCATATCCTTCTGCAGCAGCAGCTATTGAGGCGCTTAAGAGTGGCGAAGTGGATTGTATATTCCCATCCAATTTAAGTACGTCCGATGGGGAAAAATTGAAACTTATCATGACGCCCTCCATCATGACTTCAGAGATTTACGCTGTTGTCCGTAAAGACGATGACCACTCCTTTTTTCAAAAGGAACAGATCACTGCTGCAGTCATAAAGGGGGACCCGAATGATGTTTCAGTTATGATGGATCATTATCCTGACTGGAAGAAGAAAGAATATCCCGATATCCAGGCTTGCCTGAAAGCGGTTGCAGACAGAGAAGCTGACTGTGTCCTGATCAGTAACTATCACTACAACAACCTGAGCAGGCAATGCAACAGGCTGAAACTGACCGCATTGTCCACAGGGAAAAATGTGAATTACTACATTGCGGTACGTGGAAGTGACACGGAGCTATTCTCTATTCTTACAAGAACTACCGATATTATCAGCAGCACGAACATCAACGCAGCACTATCTTATTATTCTGCTGAAGAAGCGAAAACCACACTAATTGATTTTATACGTGACAATCCGGCTGTTGATATTGCGGTAGTTGTTGTAATCCTCGCTTTGCTGACGGTTATTGTTTCACAGCAAAGAATCATCCGTGCTAAAAAGGAAGTTGAAGAGAGCCATCATCAGGTGGATGCTCTGAACAAGCGCGTTTTCGTTGACGCACTTACATCTGTACGAAACAAGGGCAGCTTCAACGATTATATTCAGGATCTTCAGGATCGGCTTGACAACAAAGAACCGGTTGAGTGCGCAGTCATTATACTGGACTGTGATAACCTGAAAATCGTCAACGACCAGTATGGCCATGATAAAGGCGATATGTATATCAAGAAAGCAAGCGAACTGATCTGCCGTGTTTTCAAGCACAGCCCTGTATTTAGAATCGGCGGTGACGAATTTGCCGTTGTTCTGCAGAATGAAGATTATCAGAACAGAAAAGAACTGACAGAGCTGTTTGACAAGAATGCTGACGAGATTCGCGCCTTGGCAGAAAACAAATGGGAACAGGTGAGCGTGTCGTTGGGAATGGCGGAATATGATTCGCAATCCGATACTTCCATTGATGATGTTATACATCGTGCAGATAAAACGATGTACGAGAATAAGCATGCACGTAAAGAGAAAAATTTCGTCCGCTAAAAACACGGTTTGCAGGATAAGGATTATGAGCAATATTATCGGTTTTAGTAAAGCTGTTTTTGGAAAAGAAAGAATTTCTATGTCAAATCAGGGAACGGATTGTTTTCTGGAATTATTAGAATTGGCTGCAGCTGAAAATAATATGACGGACAACCAAAGAAAACTTATTGGTTTTTTGAAAGAACGCAGGGAGGAAAATCTGTCAGCTCCCGGAACGGCTTCTTTTGATGTAGATGAAATGCCCTGGAGTAAAGATACACTGTCTGAAGATGTTGTATTTATGATGAAGGTAATTGAGAAGGCAAAGACAGTAGAAGTTGCAGGAAAGCTTGACTATCGCCCTGACCTCAGGATTGTCTCTCCTTGGTTGGATCAGTTTTCGTCGATGATCTGGAAGCTGGATAAGGATTATCTCTATGGAACAGAGGAAAAGGAACTTGTTAAGGAAGGATTAGAAGCAATTCGGACGGTTTTGTATGGGAAAAACAGTAGTGCAAAACGTCGGCTTCTCTTTTACCTTGATCAGTATCTCGATCCGTTTTATCAGAACGATCTGACCGGGTTGTATGAACCATTAACGAAGTTGCTTCAGGAGGTAATGATTTCCGAAAACGAAGCTGATGTTATTGAGGAAGCCCGTCACATTTTGGAAGCATATATGGAGATGGAATAAGTAAACAAATTCGTATTTGTCGTGCTGTATTGCAAACCTGGCACGTTTGTCGCGTGTCAGGTTTTATATTTTGCCAGAGGGTTCTTTACATATTGGCAAATATATTGTACAATAAACAGGACAAAAGGAGGCGGGAATATGCTGGCTGTTAATTATTCAACGTTACGTAACAACCTGAAAGCGTATTGTGATAAAGCGACAGACGAATCTGAAACGGTGATTGTGACACGGAAAAACGAAAAAAATGTTGTTATTATGAGTTTGGAAAAATACAACAATCTGCGGGAAAATCTGTTCCTGATGCAAAACCGGAAAAACTATCAGCACATTTTGCAAGGGATTGAGGAACTGGAACAAGGTCAGACCGTCACTAAAGTGGCAGAAGATCTGGAGGAGTTTTTAATTGAATAGAACTTTTTCCAGACAGGGATGGAATGATTTTGTGGAGTGGGTGAATGAGGACCGCAAAGTTGCCCGGAGGATTGTTTTGCTGCTGAATGATATTGAACGCAACGGTAATGAAGGCCTGGGTAAGCCGGAAGCGTTGCGCAACCGCTTATCCGGTTACTGGAGCAGGCGGATAACGGAAAAGGATCGTTTGATTTATCGCTTTGATGAGAACACAATTTATATAGCAGCTTGTAAAGGGCATTATGACTGAGTGAAACCCCAATTTATTACAGTAACCTATTCGACAGTCGTGGAGCTTCAACATCCACGGCTGTTGTTTTAAGTATAGAAAATTCCAGTTTTGCTCAGTAAAGATGAGTATGATATAATTAAAAAAATATTTCCATCAATGTAAATTTTGCTGAACCTGTTTTGTATATATAATAAATGGTATTAAAAACAACATTTTTAAGGAGGAGCCTCCTATGCCTATTAGCAAAAATGAACTTACAAAAGAAATGATTGAAAGAGCCATGCAGTGTGAAACAGCGGAAGACTTGATTGCATACGCTAAAACGGAAGGCGTTGAACTCACAAAAGAAGAAGCCGAAGCCTATATGGCAGAGCTGGAAGACCTCGAACTGGATGAAGAGAATATAAAAAAGATTGCGGGCGGAAAGGACGGAACCCGCTGTTCTAATTTAGAACGCCGCTATTGAGGGCTCTATGGTAAATTCCAGTTTTTCTAACAGCCGTAGATTTTTCTGCGGCTGTTTTGTTATAATGATAGCAGTAATAGTGCGCCAGTTCGGTGCAGGTAATATAGTACGGTGAGAGTCCGTACCCGGTAAAGTATAGCGAACAGCCGGTACTCAGTCTTGGAGCCAAAGC
>ONAV01000060.1 GCA_900315925.1 uncultured Selenomonadales bacterium
CCCATGGTTTCGGCCCATTGGCTGAAAGCTCCGGGAACAGAGAAGGATAAAGACTATCGCCCCCGGTTTGTGGATGCGGCTTTGAAGAGTTTCAATGCGGGCTTTGACTATGTCCGGGGACTGTATGACCAGTTGATGGTATTTGCCGTCCGTCACCCGAAAAAAATAATTCTGGGTTCGCTGGTGACGCTGGTCTTCAATCTGTTCCTGCTGCCGTTTGTTGGCACGGAACTGCAGCCAATCTATGACTCCGGCGAATTCCGGGTCAACGTAAAAGCCGCGCCTGGTATCGGGTTGAACCAGATGGCGGAATGGACCTGGCCGTTAGAGCAGGTCCTTATGGAAATGAAAGATGAAGTCCGGGTTGAGAACATGCATCTGGGCGGCGTCCGCACAGCAGTGAATGAAGGCGCTATCGAAGTGAAGCTGAAACCGGCGGAAGAACGAAAGCGGGGCATGCTGGATATTATGGCTGACCTTCGCGGAAAGTTCAGAAACGTGGGCGACATGCAGGTTGCGGTTGTGACCAATCAGGGCAGTCGGGGCGACCCCCGGCCTGTACAGATCGGCCTTCGGGGCAGTGATTTGGTAAGGCTGACAAAGTATGCCAACGATCTGGCAGAAAAGATCCGGCAGGTACCCGGCTCTGCCGACGTAGAAGTCATCGGTATCGATCCGGAACCGGAAATCATGATACGGCTGGACCAGTCCAAGGCCAGCCAGCTGGGCCTGGATAACACGACTGTAGGTAAGGTTGTGCAATATGCGTTCCAGGGTAAGAGCACCGGCAACTCCTATACGATTGGCAACAATGACTACGATATCATCATCCAGATGGACAAACAGGACCGCCGTACCATTCAGGATGTGGCGAACCTGATGGTTTCTACGGAATCGGGCGGTTACGTTCGGTTAGGGGACGTGGCGGAAGTCAGGTTAGGCTCTGGTCCCACCCGTATCGATCGGGAAGGCAGGCAGCGCCAGATTGCGGTTTACTCCAATGCAGTGGGTATTTCCACCGGCGATTTGCTGAAAGTGATTGAAGAAAAGCTGATCCCGGAACTGAATATGGATATCGGGTACCGTTACCGGCTTGTTGGTAACTCCGATATGATGAGCCGTATCTTCGGAGAGATCGTCAAGGCCGTTATTCTGGCTATTGTTCTGATTTACATGGTGCTGGCAGCGGAATTTGAAAGCTTCTCCCAGCCATTTGTAATCATGATGAGTCTGCCGTTTGCCATCATCGGCGCTGTGCTGGGTCTGCTGGTAGCCAATCAGACCGGTAACATGATGTCCCTCATCGGGGCAACCATGCTGCTGGGGCTGGTAACCAAAAACGCAATTTTGTTAGTTGACTATGCAAATCAGGCGAGAGAGAAAGGCATGCCGATCAAGGAAGCAATTCTGGAGGCATGTTCCCTGCGTCTTCGTCCGATTCTTATGACTACGCTTTCTACCATGCTGGGCATGACCCCGGTTGCGCTGGGCATCGGCGCCGGGGCGGAATTGCGGCAGAGCATGGGAGTGGTACTGATCGGCGGTTTGACGACTTCCACCTTGTTGACATTGGTGGTAGTTCCGCTGATTTACATGCTCACGGAAGAATACAAAGAAAAAAGGATGGCAGCGAAAACTGCGAAATAACGGCTCTTGTCGGAATGGTGTTCATAGTGTACGGCAAATGCTCAGGTGTGTCCCGCGGTGCGTAGTTATGTGTAAAGTCTTGTTGAGCAAAGTGTTAGACTTTCCATAATAAACAGTTTTTAGTTTATTCAAGCCTTTCTGGAGCAGACCTTGCGGCAGTGAGTTGTGTTATTTAGGGTGAATACTTATGAGTTATGAAAATGATATAAAGGAGGCGCTTGCCGCTTATAAAGCAGGCGCGCTTTCTGACGAAGAAGTGATTGCGCGTTTTCATCAGTTGAATATGACTGATCTTGGGTTTGCCAAGCTGGATCACGACCGGAGTTTGCGCCGGGGCTTCCCGGAAGTTGTGTATTGTGAGGGAAAGACAATTTCGCAGGCTGCCGCGATTTTAACCGTGCTGGCCTCCCGCCACAAGAATGTGCTGGGAACCAGAGCTTCGGAGGAATTATATGAGACGGTAAAGCCGAATTTGCCGGACGCAGTCTACTATGAAAGGGCTCGGCTGATTGTTTTGGAAAAAGAACCTCTGCCTAAAGATCCTGACCGTAAGATTGCTGTGATTACCGCTGGGACCAGTGACGTGCCCGTAGCGGAAGAAGCGGCCGTGACAGCGGAAATTATGGGGAACGAAGTCATACGCATTTACGATGTGGGCGTTGCGGGGATCCACCGGCTGCTGGGCAAGGTGGAAGAAATCCGCAGTGCGAATGTGATCATCGTCATTGCCGGTATGGAAGGCGCGCTGGCCAGCGTAGTTGGAGGGCTGGTGGATAAACCCGTGATTGCTGTGCCTACCAGCGTGGGTTATGGAGCCAACTTCAAAGGCCTGTCGGCCTTGTTGGGCATGCTGAACAGTTGCAGTGCCGGGGTGGCAGTGGTGAATATCGATAACGGGTTCGGTGCTGGGCGTATGGCCAGTATTATTAATCACTTGCGATAGTTTATGAAAGTAAAACAGCGGAAAGATCTGCTGTGATGGTCTGAAGACTTGATTTATTCGCATAACAAAAACAGCGGCCGGAGGCCAAAATATCTGTAGCAGCAGGCAAGAGCCCGCTGAACAGCAAGTTGGAGAGATAAGAGATTTATGAAAGCATTATATGTAGAACCCTTTGCCGGTATCAGCGGAAATATGTTACTGGGCGCGTTGTTGGATGCTGGCGTACCGTTTGCGTTCTTGCAGGAAGAATTTGCCAAGCTTCATCTGGGAAACTATGAACTGGTTCATAAAAGCGTGAACAAATCCGGGATTCAGGCGCAGTATTTTAATGTTGTCCTGCCTGAAGAACAGGAACACGAACATGAACATGCACATGATGGTGACCACGTGCATGAACATCACCATGCACATGACCACGATGATAATCATGAGCACGAACATCACCATGATCATGAACATGACCACGCCTGGATGCACGCTCACGGTATTGCTCACAGCCATGACCATGAACTTGTTCATGAAGAAGAACCTTGCGGTTGTGACCATCATCATGACCACGAACACAATCATGACCAAGAACATCATCATGAGCACCATACACACCATCATCACCATGAACACCGGAACCTGCATGACATAGAAGAAATACTGGACCATTCCGATCTCCCGAAAGAGGTCATTGCCAAAGCCAAAGAAGTATTCCTGGCTATTGCCAAAGCGGAAGCCAAGGTTCATGGCAGCACGGTGGAGGAAATCCATTTCCATGAAGTGGGAGCGATTGATACCATCATTGATGTGGTGGGAAATATTTTGGCCCTGCAATATCTGGGGATTGAAAAGGTGTTTACAACTCCGGTAAATACAGGATTCGGTTTTGTGGAATGCGCGCATGGGCAGATGCCGGTACCGGCTCCTGCTACCGCAGAGCTTCTGCAAGGGATACCGAATTATCGGGGAACGGTAGAGAAAGAGATGACGACACCTACCGGCGCAGCTCTGTTGAAAGTGCTGGCGTCTCCGGTGAAAGAGGTGCCTGACGGCTTCACCGGGGAGACCATCGGCTACGGCGCAGGAACGAGAGACGTGGCAATCCCTAATGTGCTGCGTGTTACTATGGGTCTTTGGAATGAAACGGTGGGAACCGGTAATTCCGGCAGTGCTGTTGAAAGATTATTGATGCTGGAGTGTAACCTTGATGACCTGAACCCGGAAATCATGCCCTATGTTCTGGAAAAATTATTGGCCGCAGGGGCGCTGGACGCCTGGCTGCAGCCTGTCATTATGAAAAAAGGACGTCCGGCCCAGACGCTGAAGGTACTGTGCAGACCGGAACAGCGACAGGTGATGGAGCAGATTATGTTTGCTGAAACTACGACCCTGGGCGTGCGGGCTTACTTTGTGGAGCGCACTGCACTGGAGCGTCGTTGGAAAACGGTGCAGACTCCCTGGGGCGGGGTCAGGGTCAAGGAAGGGCTGATGAGCGGCAAAGTGGTCAATGCTGTCCCGGAATTTGAAGACTGTAAAAAGATTGCGGAAGCAAACGGTGTCCCGTTGAAAGCGGTAGAAACTGCTGCCTTGCAGGAATAACGTTTTTATGGCTATTGAATGAACCGTATTTTTTTGATTACTGCATGTTACAGGAATGTATTTGCCGACAAGTTGCTCATTGATGCCTGTAAATACCAGAATTGACATCTTCCGATAAGTTACATTTGTTCTATTTGTTCTTTTCATCATAAAACTATAAACCGTACATCCTTACCTTGCTTTATCTTTAACTAATCATTAACTTTATCTTTATATCATTATCATATATAACCAAAACAGAAACAGAGGAAACCATCTTGGAATTTGAAAAGTATATCAACAGTTTGGAAGAAAGCCTGTGTACCTTAGGAAACGTACAAACGAAAACCATTAATTACGGAGTCCAGCTTCTTTTAACCGCTTCAGGGAAAAAAGTTACCCTTAACGTATACAATGGCAAAAAAGGAATCAGCCTGGTCTGGGGCGGCGAGAATTCAGATCTGCGAGATCAGGCCCTCGAACTGGTTCATCAGATCCCGTTGCATAATAACAAAGGTTCAAATACTGCAGGCATCCGCGAAAGCCAGGGAAGTGCTGATGCGTCTGCGCTTTCGGAAACCGTTCATTGCAGTTCGACCAGGCCCCATTTTCTTTTGGCGGAAGAACCGGATTTTCCGGGCGTATGGCTGGGAAGTGACGAAAGCGGGAAAGGCGATTATTTCGGTCCACTGGTGGTAGCTGCCGTCTGCCTGGACAAAAAAGGCGGGGAGGCATTATTGGCTGCCGGGGTAAAAGACTGTAAGTCCCTGTCAGACGAAAAAGTGTTGGCCCTGGAAAATGTGATTCGGGACACAGCGCTTGCTGTCAGCGTCCTTGTTATGAAACCTCATGTTTACAATATGAGGTATGACCAGGTGCAGAGTGAGGGAGGTTCGTTGAATACCCTGCTGGCCCTGGGTCATGTGGCTGCGCTGAAACAGGCCTGGCTGCAATATCCCCAATGCAAATGGTCGTTGGTGGATCAGTTTGCCAAAAACAATGACATTCCCGACGGCGTCCATGCCTTTGCTCCGGATATGCAGGTGTGGCAGCGTCCCCGGGCAGAGGAGGACATTGCGGTTGCTTCTGCCAGTGTGCTGGCGCGGGCTGCTTTTTTGCAGACATTACGGCAGATGGCTCCGGAAGCGGGCATCGGCAGAATCCCCAAAGGGGGCGGAGAAGCAGCTACCAATGCTGCCCGGCGCCTGGTGCAGAAGCAGGGGATGGATGCACTGGAGCGTTTTGTAAAACTGCATTTTGCCAATACGAAAAAGTTATGGGAAATTGAGTAAATACCGGGGGATTCATTGTTTATAACGAAAGAACCACAGGAGACTTGGTGACATAGAACATGCATCGTAATAAACTGTTTAAACGGATTGCGCTGTTAGCGACATTCGTTCTGTCCGTATCAGCGGCAGTCATTTATTTTACATTTGATATCCGGGCGCTGGATTATCTGACCATGTTTTCTTCATGGTCTGTTTTGTGCGCGTTGGGATCTCTGGCTATCGGGTTGTTCTTTGACGGTACGCGTCTTTTGACGCTGGCCCGGATCACCGGGGAAGATTTGCCGTTATCCGATGTGACCAAGGTGGTGCTAAGCAATTATTTTCTGGCACTTTTGACTCCCGGCGCTTCCGGCGGGGCTATTGCCCAGGTGATGTTTATGCGCCGGGCCGGCGTGCCGGTGGCCCGTTCCACTCTGATCATCCTGGTGCGGACCATTATGTCTATCTTTTTCCTGATTATCATGCTGCCGATTTTTATGGAACAGGATGACGCCATTACCAGTTGGATTCCAATGCCGGTCATCATGACGGTTTCTGTGATTTTTATCGCAATTCCGGTTACTGCGATTATTTTGATGCATACGGATTACCCGGAACGGATCATCTATTATTTTTCCCAGCATTTTAAGCATGAACGCAGGCGACAGGCTTTCCGCTGGTACCATGATTTTCGTCAGGCGGTCTATATTATGGGGAAGCAGCCGGTCATGGTTCTGCGAGCTTTTATTGAATCTGGTGTCAGTCTGACCTTTATTTACCTTACGGTGCCCTGTTATTTTATGGGCCTGCAGTTTCCCTTTGACCTTGTCCAGGTGTTGGGGCGTATGTACCTGCTGAACCTGGTGTTGTATTTTTCACCTACACCGGGGGGAAGCGGCATAGCGGAAGCCGGCTTTCTGGTGCTTTTTGCCCAGTTGGTTCCCAGCGGTACGGTGGGAATTCTGGCTGTCTTGTGGCGATTCACCACAGAGTACCTGCCGTTTTTATTAGGCGCATGCGTCACTCTGCGGGCCTTTGGATCTAACGTGCTTACCATTGCGGAAAAGAATACAGGCACGGAATATAAGGCTGATGAGAAAGGTTCCGGAGAATGAAACACTGGAACGGAGGGGCTCTTTTATGGGCCGGTTTGGTGCTGGGAAACAGTGTATTGTTTTTGTATGGGACAGTAATCGCACCGGCTGAGATGTTGGATTCGTATGCAGTTCCCAAAATGCTGGTGTGTATGTTTCCCTGGACTGGACTGTTACTCAAATCCTGTAAGGACGGGATTTCTGAAAGCAGTACAGAAGAGTTGCGCCGAAATCTGTATTTGCTGTTATGGGGTGTGACGGCCCTGACAGTTTCCACCTTGTGTTATGCACAAAAGACTCTTGCCCTGGTGCTGGGTTTTCCTGCCTTTGCCATGCTGACAGGCTGGAATATTGACCGTATGGTACGGGAAGGAAAGAGTTATTTTGCCGGCTGGGCCCGGGTCAGTGTGCTGACCTTTGTGGTGGCGGCTGCAGGATGTGTTTGGGTTTCAAAACAGGCTCCGGAAGTGTTTTTTGGGGGCCTGATACTGTCGATGGTGATCCTGATGATGGGTGCCGGGGTCGGAATTGCCCTGTTGTATTTCAAGGACGGCTGGCTAGCGGCATGGATTCATGTAGCTGCCGGGGTACTGGTCTTCTTCATCCTTTATGTTTTTCTGTTGCCGGTAGCAGGAGGAGAAAAGGTAGCGGAAGCGTTTAGTGTTTCTATTCCGTCTGTACACTTGTTGGCTCGCGAATTCTTTTAAGCATATTTACGGGTGCTGTGAAAGGCATTTACCGGATTTCCTGGGAGGTGGGGGTGTCATGATATATACCGTAACCTTTAATCCGTCTTTGGACTACACGGTGCACATGCCGGTGTTTCGTGCGGGTGCTATCAACCGTGTCGTTCAGGAGGCTGTTTATCCCGGAGGAAAGGGGATTAATGTTGGTATTATTCTCCGACGTCTGGGGCTGCCGGTGAGACTGCTGGGTTTTGTGGCCGGCTTTACCGGAGCGGAAATCGAACGCCTTTCCGGTCTGGCCGGTTGCCAGTGTGACTTTATCCATCTGGAAGAAGGGCTGTCCCGGATCAATGTGAAGATCGGCGCCGGCAAAACGGTGCTGGCCGGAGAGGAAAAGGTGACCGGTACAGAAGCGGCGCTGGCAGAAACCGGAGCAGAAACGGCAGTCAACGGGTTAGGTCCTGAAATATCCGATGAAAATCTGCAACTGCTGTTTCGGCAGTTTGAAACTTTAGGACATGAAGACATACTGGTGCTGTCCGGGAGTATTGCCAAAGGTCTTCCCGCGGATACCTACCGGAAAATTTTGGAACGGATGAACGGGAAACAGGTCCGTGTGGTGGTGGATGCGGAAGGGGAACTTCTGACCAGCGCCATACCCTGCCATCCTTTTTTGATAAAACCGAATAAAGAAGAGCTGGAAGAGTTATTTAAACAGGAACTGCGCTCTGACGAAGATGTGGCTGCCTGCGCTGAAAAACTGCGGCAGCAGGGAGCCGAAAATGTACTGGTGTCTTTGGGTGGCGACGGGGCTCTTCTGGCAGGGGAGGGTGGCAAGATTTATCGCTGTCTTTCTCCCAAAGGCACTCTGGTGAATTCGGTAGGGGCCGGAGACAGCATGGTAGCCGGATTCCTGGCAGGTTATGAACGCAGCAGCGGAAATTTGTCGGAGGCTTTACGATATGGAATTGCCAGTGGAAGCGCCACGGCATTTAAGGACTGGCTGGCAGAGCGGGAGGAAATCGAAGCGCTGCTGGCCGGAATATGAGATGTGCCGACTGTAACAGGGCGGCGGAAAGGAAGCGCTATGCGTATTACAGACCTCTTAAAACCGCAGAGCATTGATTTGAATGCTGTAGTTGCTGACAAGCCGGCGGCAGTGGAGCGATTGGTAGACCTGATGGAGGCCGGCGGAAATTTGGCTGACAAGGCTCTGTACAAAGCAAGGGTGCTGGCTAGGGAAGCGGAAGGCAGCACCGGTATCGGGGAAGGGATTGCTATCCCTCATGCAAAGACGGAAGCGGTGAAAACTCCCGGACTGGCCAGCATGATTGTGCGGGCCGGGGTGGATTACGAAAGCCTGGATGAAGAACCGGCATTCCTGTTTTTCCTGATTGCGGCCCCCGCTGGAGGAGAAAATGTTCATCTGGAAGTATTGAGCCGGTTGAGCCGGATGTTGATGGACGATGAGTTCCACGAAGCGTTGATGAATGCCAAGACGCCGGAAGAATATCTCCATATCATTGATGAGGCGGAGAAAATTCAGATAGAGCAGGAAGAAGCGGAAGCAGAAGAGGAACGGAAACAGGCGGAACAGGCTGCAGTGGCTGCGGAAAAAGCAGCCGGAGACGGCGAGGGCGCCGGAACTGCAGGTGCAGCGAGTGTTGCAGCAGCTGCTGCCGGGGCGGCGGCAGACTCCGGCAAACCGTTTGTGGCTGCTGTGACGGCCTGTCCTACCGGTATTGCCCATACCTATATGGCGGCAGAAGCCCTGGAGCGGAAAGCCGCTGCTATGGGGATAGATATTAAAGTTGAGACCAACGGATCCGGCGGCGTGAAAAATACCCTGACGGCGGCTGATATTGAAAAAGCTGCAGGGATTATCGTCGCCTGTGACAAGAATGTTCCGGTGCAGCGGTTTGCCGGGAAAAAAGTTTTGTTTGTAAAAGTGTCCGC